>NZ_JBHYMS010000082.1:0-23675 GCF_042743185.1 Inquilinus sp. NPDC058860
TCCTGCCCTCTCTTCTACCTCAGCGAGGGCTGCACTCCAGATACAAGGGCTGGCCCAGGCCTCGACGAACTCCCCTCACCCGGAGCCGCTTCGCGCCTACGACCTCTCCCGCAAGCGGGAGAGGCAATCAGCGCTTCCGTTCAATGGGGTGGCTGATCTGGCCTAAACTCATCTAGGGCGGACTGCTCTACGTGATCAGTGCAGCGGCAGCCGGGACAGGGCCTGGTCGGCCTCCGCGGCATTGCAAAAGCATCGGGCCAGCCGCGGCGTGATCGCATCCGAGGGGTCGAGCTGCAGCCCCGGCATCACGACCTTGACCACCGGGATATCGAAATCGGCGCGGGTCAGGCCCACGGCGTGGGCGTGGAAGCCGACGGTCCGGAGGCGAGACGCGACCCACCCGACCGCCTCGGCAGGATCGAGGTCGCCGGGCACGGCGTGGTGCCGCGGGCCGAGGGCCGGATGCAGCAGCGGCTGCTCGTCGGGGAGGATCTCGGCGCCCCGCCGCAGCTGCGCCAGCTCCACCGGCGTCAGCGCATGGTCCGGGTTGGCGCGGCGCTTGACGTCGATCAGGTGGTAGCCCAGCTCGTACTGGCACATCTCGCGAATGGCGGAGCTCGCGGCGTCGCCCGGCGACAGCCCGGCGGCGAGCCCGCAGGCGATCCTGCGGCCGGCGGCATCGACCGACAGCGCCGCGACGCAGGGGATGCCGAACTCGGTGGTGATGTCGAGCAGCCAGGTCGCCCGCCGCTCGGATCCGTTGCGGATGTCCTGCAGTAGGGCCATGGCCTGCTGCGCCGCGGCGCCGTCCAACGGCAGCGTCGCCGCCTTCCGCCCGCCGCGCCACCACAGCGCCGCGGCGTCGCGCTCGACCAATTCCAGCAGGCCGCGCAGCACCGCCTCGTCCCGGGTGGGGGCGGCGGCGCAGCCGATGCTCAGCGGCGCCAGCACCTCGGCTCCCGCCGCCGAGGTCGGGCGGCGCAGGCAGAGATCGGCGGGCAGGACGCTGGCGGCCCCGTCGGCCAGCCGGCGCGCCGGCAGCCAGTCCAGGTCCCGCAGCCTCATCGGGTCGCCGACCCCGAGCAGCGCTGCCAGCGCGGAGCGTTCCGAGAGGGAGAGCATCCCGTCGATCGCCGTCCCGGGGCGTTGCAGCGGGTCGTCCCGCCGCTGCAGCTGCGATGCGTATTCCACCGCCTCGCCGACGCTCGCCTCGAACGCCCGGTCCGGCCGGAGGGCGGCCCCGATGGTGCTGACCATCTCGCCGTCGCCCCAGCCGGCGAAAGCCCCGGTGTCGAACATGCCGAGGAAGAACAGCAGCCCCGGCGCCTCCGCCATGCGATACGGCATCACGGTTCGCATACGGGCCGCGAAGCGCAGCAGGCTGACTCGGTTCCCGGTCATCTCCGCCGGCGGCTGCGGTCCGGCATAGCCCAGCAGCTCCAGGAACCGCATCGCGCCCGCGGACGCCCTGGCCGGATCGCCGCTGGCCAGCGCGTCGGCCGCTTCCTGAAACGGCGGGCCGCCCGATTCACTCTGCAATTGGACACCCCCAAGGCCGCCGGCCACAACCAAGCCGCAATTCAGCACAGATGCACCGCAATTGGGCTGAAGTACAGCCATCGTCGGCGCGCACACTCTTCTGCTCAATCAACAGCGGCCGTCGGTCAGGAATCCTGCCGCCGGCCCGGTTCTCATGGGAAGGCTGCCCGTTGCCGACATCGCGACCGCAGATCCAAGGCATCCTGATCTATGCGCTCGGGGTCGGCGCCTTCGCCACGATGGACGCCTTCGCCAAGCATCTCAGCCAGCTCTATCCCGTCGTCGAGCTCGTCCTGTTGCGGGTCATCGTCGGCTACCTGCCGATCCTGATCCAGTATCGGCTGGGCCCGGAACGGGGCTGGCAGGCCGCCCGTTCGCAGGCCCCCAGCCTGCAGCTGCTGCGCGGCGGGCTGATGCTGGCTTCCACCGCCGCGTTCTTCCTCGGCCTATCGCGGCTGACGCTCGCCGACGCGACCGCGATCTCCCTGGTCGCCCCGCTGCTGATGGCCGTGTTCGGCGTGCACGTCCTGCGCGAACCGCCGAGCCGGCAGCTGTATCTCACCATCGCGGTGGCGGTCGCGGGCGCCCTGCTGGTCGTCCATCCCTATCTCGGCGGGCTGAGCATCTACGCGCTGGTGGCCCTCCTCTCCGCGATTCTATATGCGATGGCAGCCGTCACGACCCGCAAGCTCGGGCAATTGGATTCCTCGATCGTGACCGCCCTCTGGGGGAACACCAGCATGCTGATCGGCGCGGCGGCGCTGGTTGGCCTGACCGGATGGACGTGGCCGGCCGGGGATGACTGGCTGCCGGTTCTCGGCATGGGGCTGGCCGGAGGCGTGGCCAACATCCTGTACATCGCGGGGC
Source organism: Inquilinus sp. NPDC058860 (assembly GCF_042743185.1). NCBI lineage: Bacteria > Pseudomonadati > Pseudomonadota > Alphaproteobacteria > Rhodospirillales > Rhodospirillaceae > Inquilinus > Inquilinus sp. NPDC058860. The sequence goes on from NZ_JBHYMS010000082.1 coordinate 2,407, forward strand.
TGAGGATCAGCCGCGTCTCGGATGCCGCGATCATGGACTACACGAGCTTCGCCTGGGCGGCTGCCTTTGGCTTCCTGGTCTTTCAGGAGCCGGTCTCCGCGGTCGGGCTGCTGGGGGCCGGCCTGATCGTCGGCAGCGGCGTCTATGGCGCCTTCGCCAAGTGGCGACGGCCCGGTGCCGAGGAGACCCCCGAGCCGGCCACTCCCATCCCGGCTCGGCGGCTGCAACCCTCCGCCCGATAGGATGTTCGCGGGCCGGATACGGTCCGGATCGGCCGAAAAGAACAGGCGCCACCTGCCCTGGGAACGTGGTATCGATCTTATCTAAATGTTTCTGAATCGAGCCATTTTCGTGCGAAACCGCGCCAGGCGCGGATCTGTGGGCGGGTGATGGAAATACAGCCGATCGGGCCGGTGACAGGTGCCAGGGTAAACTTGACCACGCTGGGGCAGGTGTCGTTGCGGGCCGACGGCACGCCGATCCCGATCGCCAACCGCAAGTCGCAGGCGCTGCTGGCCTATCTGGCGACGACCCTGAACGGCCGGGAAAGCCGGGAACGGGTCGCCGGACTGCTGTGGAGCGAATTCGAGGAGGAGAAGGCCCGGGCCTCGCTGCGCCAGACCATCGCGGATCTCCGGCGCGCCGTGGCCGTCCACGGCCCCACTGTCTTCTCGGCGGACCGGCTGACCGTCTGCGTCGACCTGACCCAGCTCCATGTCGACTGCCTCGCCATCCTCCGTGACCTCGAGGCTGGGGAGGTGCCGACCGTCCTGCTGGCGGAGAAGCGCCTGCCGGACAGCTTCCTGGCCGGGCTCGACGACATCGACCCGGCATTCCGGGCCTGGCTCCTGGTGCAGCGCCAGATCCTGCAGGAGCGTCTGCTGCGCGAGCTGGAGGACCGGCTGCCGGGTGCGGCCGATCCACGGCTGGCGAAGCGGATCGGCGCCGCCATCGTCAATCTCGACCCGACCCACGAGGTCGGCTGCCGGGCGGTGATCGAGGCCTCGGCCCGGCTCGGCGACCTGGGCGGGGCGCTGCGCGCCTATCGCGACCTGTGGGACCTGCTGGACCAGGAGTTCGGCATGGAACCGTCGCCGGAGACCCAGGAGCTGATCTTCAAGGTCAAGTCCGGCGAATTCGGCGATCCGAAGGCGGCCCAGGCGGCCGCGGCACCGGCTCCCCAGCCCGCCGTGCCTGCCTCCTTGCCGCCCCTGGCCGGCCGCGGCCAAGCCATCGTCGTCACCGAATTCGACACCGCCGACATCGCCCCGGAGCAGCGCGGCATGATCCGCGCCTTCCGGCACGAGCTGATCGCCTCGCTGGTCCGGTTCCGCGACTGGAGCATCATCGACGGCAGCGAGGCGGTGGCCCAGGCCCAGGTGCCGAACGCGTACCGCGTCGACGGCACCGCCCTTCCCGACGAGTCCGGCCCCCGCTTCATCCTGACGCTCAAGGACTCCATGGACGGCCGCTTCGTCTGGAGCGAGCGCTTCACCATCGTCGAGCATGGCTGGCGGCCGGCGCAGCAGCGCATCATCCGGCGCATCGCCGGGGCGCTCGACATCAACCTGTCGACCGAGCGGCTGACCCAGATCGCCGGCAGCCCGGAGCTGTCGCTGGCCCATCACGACCGCTGGCTGCGGGGCCATGCCCTAAGCTTCCAGTGGCGGCCGGACGATGAGGCTCGGGCCGAATCGATCTTCCGGTCGCTGATCGAGGAAGCGCCGAGCTTCGCCCCGGCCTATGCCAGCCTGGTCCAGATCCTCAATTCCCGGCATCTGGTCTTCCCTGGCATCAGCCGGACCATCGAGCGTCACGAGGAAGCCCTCAAATTCGCCAAGATGGCGGTCCAGCTCGATCCCCTGGACACGCGCGCTCACCTCTCTCTCGGCTGGGCCAACGCGATGAGCGGCAACCACGAGAAGGCGCCGGTCAGCTACCACCTTGCCTGCGATCTCAACCCGAACGATCCCTGGACCCTGGTGTCCTCGTCGCTGGGCTTCGCCTATTGCGGTGATGCGGACCAGGCGATGGCGACGGCCAACATGGCGCTCGATCTCGGCCTCGGCATTTCCCGCCTGCACTGGGCCTATCAGGCCGGCACCCGTTTTGTCCTCGGCGATTATGCAGGCTCGATCGCGGCGGCGGAGAATGCCGGCGATGTCCTCTACTATCTCGGCGGCTGGAAGGCGGCAGCCCACGCCCTCGTCGGCGACACCGAGGCGGCACGGGCCGAAGGGGCGCGCTTTGTTGAAACCGTGCAGGCGGCCTGGTTCGGGGAACCCGATCCGGACGAGACGGCGATCGCACAATGGCTTCTGCATTGCTTTCCGATCGCCGACCGCAAGGTGTGGGAGGCGCTGCGGGACGGGCTGGCGATCGCCGGACTCATCCGTCGCGGATCGGCGACCGCCCCGTTCCCGCAGTCCATCCGCCTACTTGCAGCCCCGGATCGTGTAATCCGAGATGCGTGAGTAGTAGAACTCGATGTTGTCGAACGGCTTCTGGCCGGTCAGCATGTCCAAGTAGAAAGGCGGCGGGTCATAGGAGGCCACCCCCGGATTCTCCTTGGCCTGCTTCTTCGCCCGGCGCTCCGATTCCGTCACCTGCCGGTTCGGCGGCAGCCGCAGGATGAAGTGGTGGTCGTCGCCCTGGCAGATCTCCAGCGTCTCGTACCGCTCCGGAATGTCGACCAGCCCCTTGAGCTGCTGGCGGAACTCCGCCATGTCGGCAGGCCGCGTCTCGGGCTTCTGCGCCCACAGCACGACCTTTCGCCCCGCCGCCTCGTAGTCGAGGATCTTCATCGGCTTCAGCTCGTCTTTCTCGCTCATGACCTTCCCCTCTCGTTTCTGGTTATCGGGCGCCCCGGGCGGGAACGCGGCGATGGTGGTGATGCTCAGATGAACAGCGGCTCGACCGATTCGAGCTTCAGCGCCTTGGCGATGAAGACGATCAGCTGGCTCATCGTCTCCGGCACGTGCCGGCCGAAGACATGGGCGACCGCTTCCGCGGTGGTGAGGCCGGCGATCGGGTCGCGCGCCTCCTCGATCAGGTCGCGGGACTGTTCCAGCGCCCCGGCGAAGACGTCGGCGGCGATCACCGAGGCGAGCGTGCCGAAGCTCTTGCCGTCCTCCTCCTGCGCGGCCTCGAACAGCAGGTAGAACATCAGCGGCGGATCCGCGGCGAGGGCGTCACGCTCGCCGGGCTCGAAGGTGACTGTGTCGCCCGCGTCCAGCCAGGCCCGCAGCGCCGCGGTGCGGTGCCCACGGTCGGCCAGCAGCCGCGACTGGTCGAGCACGGCGCCCGGCAGCAGCTCGGCCAGCGAGTTCACGGTGCGCAGGCCGCACGTCGATCCGCGGACCAGGTCGCGGTACAGCAGCCCCGACATCGTCGGGTCGAGCGCGCCGTCGCCGTTGCCGACATAGGCGTTCCGGAACAGCGTGTCGTAGAGCATGACGGCATTGTAGCCCGGACCGATGCGGCGGCTGAGCTGCGGCCGCGACCCGTCGATCGAGAAGAACCGCGACCATTCCACCACCCAGATGTCGCGGATCGGCGTCTCCCGCGCCCGCCGGGCCGAGGAGGTCTCGATCACGTCGCGGATGCCGAAGGTCTCGGTCTGGCGGCTCATCCGATAGCTCTGCCGCACCATGGCGTGGCCGAGCCGGTAGGCGGCGTCGCAGAACTCGACCGGCATGCGGCCGTCCGGCGTGTCGGCCAGCGGCCGGGGCCGGGCCTGATTGTACAGCTTCCAGATCTCCGGCCGGATCAGGCGGGGCAGCAGGTCCTTGACCACGATGCCGCGATAGACCGCCGCGGTGATCTGCCGGGCCAGCGAGAAGCGCGAGAAGCTGAGGAACTCGGTCGCGGTCGAGACGTCGTCCGGGAACGGGTTGCGGGCGCGCAGGATGTCGATGACCGCGTTGTGGAACATCAGGAACAGCGTGGTCAGCTGCGACAGGTTCACGCTGTCGTCGTTGCGCGGGTCGGTCAGCAGGGTGTCGGCCGCCCCCTCGTTCGCCGTGTCGCTCAGCCCCTCGATGCGCGCCCGCGGAACGTCGCGGGCGGTGTGCACCGGGCAGGCGGCGTTCGGCCGGTTCGGCTCGGTCATGCGGATATGGCCGAGGCGCAGCTTCTCGCGGCCCTCGCCATGCGCCTCCGGCATCTCGTAGCTGATCGGGTCGTCGGTCGGGCCGCGGCCGTAGACGGTGTCCAGCACCAGCGGGCGGGACCGCAGATTGACGCGCGGCTGGGTGCCGTCGGCCAGGCTGACGGCGGTCATGGCGCCATGGACGATGTCATGCCCGGCGAGCTGGGCGAAATAGGTGTAGCCGGCCGGGATCCGGCCATTGTCGCTCGGGTCGGCGTGCGCCTTGCCCTCATCGGCGTAGCGGTGCGGCTCCTGCATCCGCCGGATCAGCTTGCCGATCAGCGCCTGCGCGGCCTGCGGCTCCTCCGGGCGGCGATGGATCTCGGCCGCCGGCGGCGGGTCGCCCGAGCCGAAATTGCGGAAGGCCTGCGCCGTGCCGGCCTGTGTGGTCGTGCCGGGCAGCGCCCTGGCGCCGAGCCCCTTGCCGGACCGCGCCGCGAAAGACGGACAGTCCAGCCCACCGTGTTGCCCCATTATCCTCCCTTTCCACGACTGGGTTCCGACATGCGCCGGCGCCCGTATCCTGATTTGCCGGAGCCCATCGAGCCGGCGGCTTCGGTGGAATATGCCTGTTCGACTATGCGGTGCGATTGAATATGACGGGGCATGAAATAGCTAGCGAAGCAGAGGGCTCGATGGGGCGACCATCCGGGCGAGACGGTATGACCACGCTAGCGGGGCGACGTGAACCCAGCGTGAAATGACGGCGTTTCCTCGGAGACGACCGGGTCGGACGGCAACAGAAGGATCCCGCGGAATGACCTATGAGCTCTACTACTGGCCCGAGATCCAGGGGCGCGGCGAATTCGTGCGGCTGGCGCTGGAGCAGGCCGGCGCCGACTATGTCGACGTCGCCCGCGAGGAGGCCGACGACCGGCCCGGGCTGATGCACTATCTGCAGGACAAGTCGGTGGCCGAGCCGCCTTTCGCACCGCCCTATCTCAAGGCCGGCGACCTGCTGATCGGCCAGACCGCCGCCATCCTGCTGTTCCTCGGCGACCGGCACGGCCTGGCGCCGGCGGAGGAGGCGGGACGGCTGTGGACGCACCAGCTGCAGCTGACCATCGCCGATTTCCTGGTCGAGGCGCACGACACCCACCACCCGATCGGCAGCGGCCTGTACTACGAGGACCAGAAGCCGGAGGCGAAGCGCCGGGCCGAGGACTTCCTGGCGCACCGCCTGCCGAAATATTTCGGCTATTTCGAGCGGGTGCTGGCCCGCAACCCGGCCGGCGACGCGCATCTGGTCGGGGCGGGGGTGACCACGGCCGACCTGTCGATGTTCCAGATGATCGCCGGCCTGCGCTACGCCTTCCCCAAGGCGATGGCGCGGATCGAGCCGAAGCATCCGCGCCTGGCAGCGCTGCACGACCGCGTCGCCGCGCTGCCGCGGATAAAGACCTATCTCGCCTCGCCCCGGCGCATCCCGTTCAACCAGATGGGCATCTTCCGCCACTATCCCGAGCTCGATCCCTGACCTATATCATCAGACAATAATCCGGCGCGGGAGGAGCGAATGATCATCGTCACCGGCGGCAGCGGCCAGGCAGGCCGCGCCTGTCTCAAGGATCTGATCGCCCATGGCTACGACGTCTGCTCGGTGGACCTGGCGCCGCCGGCGGACCCGTCGGTCCGGCACAGCCGGGTCGACCTGACGGATTTCGGTCAGACCATCGCCGCCTTCTCGGCGATCGACGACCGGGTGTCGCAGGTCACCGGCATCGTCCATCTGGCGGCGATCCGCGCCCCCGGCCTGGCGCCGAACCATGTCATCTTCGAAACCAACACGGTCAGCACCTACAACGTGTTCGAGGCGGCGCGGCAGCTGAAGATCCGCAACATCGTCTGGGCCTCGAGCGAGACCGTGCTGGGCCTGCCCTTCGCCGACCCGCCGCCCTATGTGCCGGTGGACGAGGAGTATCCCGGCCGGCCGGAGACCGCCTATTCCCTGTCCAAGCTGATGGGCGAGGAGATGGCCAGGCAGTTCTGCCGCTGGGACCCCGCGGCCAAGATCATCGGCCTGCGCCTGTCCAACGTCATGGACCCGGAGCGCTATGCCGAGTTCCCGGGCTTCGACGACGATCCGCGCAAGCGCAACTGGAACCTGTGGGCCTATATCGACGGGCGCGACGCCGCCCAGGCGATCCGGCTGGCGCTGGAATCCGGGCTGACCGGGGCCGAGGTCTTCGTCATCGCCAATGCCGACACGGTGATGAGCACGCCGAACGACGCGCTGCTCGACGCCGTATATCCCGGGGTGCCGCGCAAGCGCGAATTCGGCCCGAACGAGACCCTGCTGTCGATCGAGAAGGCCCGCCGGGTGCTGGGCTACGAGCCGCGCCACAGCTGGCGCGACCCGGCGTAGAGACACGCTCAGTTCGCGGAAACGAACCCGTCCTCGGTCAAGGTCATGGCGGCGAGATCCAGGTTCATCCCGCGCGCGCCCTGCGATACCGCCGCGGCGAGCTGGCGGCCGAGCGTGGGGTTGCCCTGGCTCTGCTTGATCGCGTCCGCGATCAGCGCCGCCTGGATCAGCAGGCTCTCGGCCATCTCCTGCTTGGCCGCATCGCTCGCTCCGCGCAGCGCGCCGGTGGACGCCATCACGCCGGCCACCTGGTTCCTGACCGCGGTCGCCATGCGGCGGCTGACATCGTCGTCGACGCCGCGGCTCGCCTGCCAGGCGTTGATCCAATAGACGGCGTAGGCATCGGCGACATCGTCGATCCGCAGCCCGGCCTCGGCCAGCGGAGCCCGCATGGCCTCGACCACATCGGTCAAGGCGAACAGCCTTTCGAGATCCGCGGCGCCCTTGGGATCGTTCTGCCGGCTCCTGGCCACGAACTGCGCCAGGTTGGCGGTGCGGCGCCGGGGTGAAGGGGTGTAGCGGAAGGCGGTGGCGGAGGGGGCCGGCTGTGCGCTCTGCCGACTCCCGTTCTGCTGCTCCCTCAGGCTGCGCAAGTGAAGACCGAGCGTATCGGTGCCGGTGATCGCAGGCAGGGTCGTCGACCAGAACATGTCCTGGGCGTGACCCGCTGCCGGCCAGATCGCGGCCATCCAGATGAAGGCGCACAGTAGGATCCGCTGCATCATTCCCCCCAATCAGACGAACGCTGCCTGCGCAGGCCCAGATCATCCACGGTTCGGGCAGAGCCGCCCCTGCTCACCTGCATCCGCCCTCCTACCATCATTCCATGGCGGTTGTGAGGCTGGCCCCGGCACGTCGGTCGGCTTGTCTCCATTTATGTTGCAGTGCACAATGTTCGCGCGGCGAAGACGATCGCCGCGGCCGCGGAGGAAACCAGCCTTCGCGTGGATCGGTTGTCGATCCAGGATCAACGTGCCGGAGGAAGCCCCCGGGTGGTGCACAACCCAGGGAGCGGAAGCAGCATCATGGACGTTTTCACGACCCTCATCCTCGTCTGCGCCACGGCGATGCCGCAGCGCGACTGCAACCGGGACACCGCGGTCGACGTGGTCGCCGGCCCGGTGGCGCCGACGCCGCTCGGCTGCGGCGTCTCCGGCCAGGCGATGCTGGCCAGCACGGCGCTCGGGCCCGAGCTGGGCGAGGGCCGCTATCTCAAGGTCGTCTGCGACCGGCGGCACGCCGAGGGCTGAGGCCGCTACTGCAGCGCCGCGGCGAAGGCGGAGGCCGGGACCGCGAAGTTCAGGGTCAGCCGGTCGGTCGAGCCGGCGACGGCGATGCCCACCACCTGCCAGTCGCCATCCCGCAGTTCGAGCAGCGGGCTGCCGCTGGTGCCGCGCGTGCCGTTGCAGTCGTGGATCAGCACCGGGCCCTTGGTCGTGCGGTCGGTGCCCAGCACCATGCAGGCGGTGTCGGCGGTGATGATCTGCGCCTTGTCCTGGCTGTAGCCGCCCAGCACCACCGCCGTGCCCGGGGGCGGCATCGCATCCGCGACCAGGAGCGGCGGCGCCTGCGGCGGCGCATCGGCGGCCAGCACCAGGATCGCCCAGTCCGCCGCATAATCCTCGCGCGGCCGCTGCGGGTCATAGGCGTCGGCGCGGATCACCCGGGTGACCAGGGCGTGCTCGATGAACTCCCCGCGCTCATAGCCGAACAGCACATGCAGCGACGAGGCCGGCAGGAAGCGCTGGGTCCGCGGGTTGAACAGGCAATGCGCCGCGGTCAGCACGCGGCGGGGGCCGATCAGGGCTCCGGTGCAGCGGCCGCCGATGCCGGTCTGCACCTTGGTCAGGCTGCGCCAGGGGGCGGCGGCGCCGTCCACCGGCACGCGCCGGTCGTCGGGGCCGAGCCCCGGCAGCAGCGGGGCTGCCGCCGAAGCGGCCAGGGCGGAGAGAGCGAGGAGCATGCCCGCAAGCAGAGCTGATGTGAGCCGCATCCCCGTTCCGCCTCTCTCGCGACCGGTCCCGGCCGGCCTGCCGTAGCGGAGTATCCGCCACGGCACCGGCCCGGGCCAAGCCGCGCGTATCGCCGCGGCCGGCGGGAGCGGGACGAGAAAAACCCCCACCCGCCGGCGCGGGGTGGGGCTGTGCCCGAGGGGACTCAGAGCACGAAGTCGCTGGCGGTCAGGGCGTGGTCGGACAGGGCGACGATGGCGATGTCGGCGGTCTTGTCGCCGTTGGTGTCGCCATAGACCGCCTGGTAGCCGTTGGGGATGGCCACCACCCGCAGCTCTCCGGCCACGCCGGTGAAGTTGCCGGTGCCGAAGGTGAAGGCCCCGCCCGAGCCGTTGGCGTCGATCGCGGACAGGTCGATCCGATCGCCGGTCGAGAAGTCCTCGATCACGTCGCGGCCGGCCGCGGCCAGGGTGCTGTCGCCGACCGCGGTGTAGACGAAGCTGTCGCTGCCGGCGCCGCCCTTCAGCGTGTCGGCCCCGGTGCCACCCGTCAGCACGTCGTCGCCGCCATTGCCCCAGAGCCGGTTGACGCCAGCGTCGCCGGTCAGCGTGTCGACGAGGTTCGAGCCGTAGAGCTGCTCGATGTTGTCCAGCGTGTCGCCGGTGGCGTCGCCGCCCGAGGCGGTGTCCGCCGCCAGGTTGATGGTCACGCCCGCGGCGCTGTCGATGTAGTAGGCGGTGTCGATGCCGGCGCCGCCGTCGATCGCGTCGGCCCCAGCGCCGCCATTGACGATGTCGTTGCCGTCATTGCCGTTGATCGTGTCGGTGCCAGCGCCGCCGACGAGGGCATCGTTCCCGGCACCGCCGTCGAGGGTGTCGTCGCCGGCGCCGCCGTCGACCGAGTCGGTGTCGGCCCCGCCATTGGCGATGTCGTTGCCGGCGCCGCCGACGAGACGGTCGTTGCCGTCGCCGCCGTCGAGGTTGTCGTTGCCATCCTCGCCGGAGAGCGCATCGTCGCCGCCATTGCCGACGAGCGTGTCGTTGCCGATCTCGCCGCCGAGGATGTTGCGGGCGTCGTCGCCGGTCAGGTTGTCGTCATTGCTGGAGCCGTACAGATTCTCGATGCTGTCCAGCGAGTCGCCGGCGGCGTCGCCGCCGCTGGCGGTGTCGGTCAGCAGGTTGACGGTGACCGCGGATGCCGAGCCCTGATAGTTGGCGAAGTCCGAGCCGTTGCCGCCGTTCAGCACATCGGCCCCGGCGCCGCCGCGAAGCGTGTCGTTGCTGTCGAGCCCGTTGATGATGTTGTTCGATGCATCGCCGTACAGGTGGTCGACGAAGGCCGTGCCGTTGAGATTCTCGATGCCGGTCAGCGTGTCGCCCTGGGCGTCGCCGCCGACGCCGGTGCCGGCAGTCAGGTCGACGGTCACGCCCGCGCCCGAACCGGAATAGTCGGCGGTGTCGACGCCGCCGTTGCCGGTGATGACGTCGGCTCCGGCGCCGCCGACGAGGGTGTCGTCGCCCGCCGACCCGGTGAGGGTGTCGTTCCCGGCCGTCCCGATCACCCGCTCGATGCCGGTCAGGGTGTCGCCCTGGGCGTCGCCGCCGCTGCCGGTGCCGGTGGTCAGGTTGACGGTCACCGGGGTTGCGGACCCGGAATAATCCGCGGTGTCGTTCGTGCCGGCGCCACCCTGCAGCGAATCGGCGCCGCCGCCGCCGACCAGAGTGTCGTCGCCGGCGCCGCCGAGGAGGATGTCGTTGCCGCCCTGGCCGTCCAGGGTGTCGTCGCCGCCCTGGCCGTTCAGGGTGTTGGCCGCGGCGCTGCCGCTGAGATTGTCGGCTCCGGTGTTCGAGCCGATCAGGTTGACGATGCCGACCAGATAGTCGCCCTGGGCATCGCCGCCGAAGCCCTGCGAGGCACCGGTGAGCTGTATGTCGATGCCCAGGATCGGAAGCGTGAGATCGACGAGGACCGAGAGGTCGACCGTCACGCCGTCGACGGACGTCGTGTAGTCGGCCGCGTCGATGCCCGACAGGGTGATGACGCCAGCGGCGTTGAGCAGGCCGCCGATGATCACGTCCGCCCCGGCGCCGCCGCGGATCACGTCGTCACCGGACCAGCCGATCGCGACGTCGTCGCCGCCGAGGGCATCGACGAAGTCGTTTCCGATGGCTTGGACTGGACCGAGGAGTAGGTTCGGCAGGATCTGGGCGCTGTTGTCGCCTGTAAAAGTGGCCATGAATATTTCCTCCCCAATATGAATGGGCCCGATATGAAGAGAGGGCGAGTCTAGTTGGGCATTTCTGCTCAGGACGGGTAACAAAAATGCACGTCAAGTGTCGCTATATCTAAAATGCACCGAACTTCTTTGCATTAAGCATAAATGATGATCATATTTCTATTTAATTTGCATATCATTTCCATCATCAATAAATCAGACAATGAAGCATCTGTATGATGTTTTAAGCCTTAGTGCAAGCCCGGTCAGGGGGCGAGTCGTACGGTCCTGTTTGAGGCGGCGTCTGGTTCGCGTCGTTTCGACATCGCCGAGCCGGTCCTCGCATGCCATGATCTGCAGCAGGCCATCGGCTGCCAATCCACTCGGGGAACATCGTCCCCGGCGCATGCGTTTTCCGACCAATGACATCGACCGGCGCGGCCGGGGCCGCGTCCATAACCTAGGGAGAGATCGCCATGGATCGCGATTTCACGCGCCAGCTGGCGCGGGCCAAGCAGGCGGCGCGGGCGACCAGCCGGGCGCAGCAGGCCTTCCGCCACGACGACCCGGCCGCGCCGTCCGGCATCACCGGCGCGGCCTATGTCACGGAGAAGCGACGCGTGCTCCGCACCGCGGTGGCGGAGGCGGCGGCCTTCGATCAGATGGTGGATCCGGTCGTCCGCGACCTCGCGGCGCGGCGCCGTTAGGTCAAGGCCTCAGGCCGTCCAGCCCAGCAGCCGCTCGATCCGGCTGGCCGCCTCCTGCACCGCGACGCTGTAGGTGCGCTCGCGCTCGCGCGCCTTCTGCTCGGGCAGGACGACGCTGATCGTCGCCTCGCAATCGCCGCCGGGGGTGCAGATCGGCGCGGCGATGCAGGCGACGGCGAAGTCGGATTCGCTGAGCTGGATCGCCAGCTTCTCGGCCAGTGCCATCTCGCCGGCCCGGCACAGCGATTCCGGGTCGGTCTCGGCCATGCCGGTGGGGGAAGGCTGGGCGGTGCGGCGCATCAGCTCGATCCGCTCCGCCCAGGGCAGGTGGCCGATCAGGAGCCGGCCGGAGGCAGTCCAGTTCAGCGGCACCCGCGTGCCGATCTTGGACGAGACCCGGAAATGCCCGGGCGGCTCGGCCATGGCCAGCACCACCATATGGCCGTCGTCGCGGCCGCAGACCTGCACCGTCTCGCCCAAGAGCCGGCTCAGCTCCCGCATCTCCTGCGACGCGGTTTCCAGCAGGTTCAGGCTGCGGCCATAGGCCAGGCCGTAATGGTAGAGGCGGGGGCCGAACCACAGGAGGCCGTCGCCGTCGCGCGACAGCAGGTCCTGGCGCAGCAGCGAATCGACCACGCCGTAGATCGTCGACATCGGCGCGCCCAGCGCCTTGGACACGTCATAGGCGGTCAGCGGCCGGCCCACGGCCAGCAGATGGTCGCAGATCTGCACAGCGCGCTCGATGCCGCTGACCCGGCTGCGCTCGCTCGCCCTTTCGGCCTTGGCCGCCGCTGCTTCCGCCATGATCCTATCCCGTCTGCTCCCGGCCGATGCTCCGGCCGAGTGGTATAGCCCTCGCCTGTCCGAAGCTAGGCTTTGTCTCGCATTGCGGTCAATCGCCGAGCGATTCCGCCATTCGACATGATCGGACAGGGTTGACGTCCCGGCTGCGATGGCACTAGCGTATTCCGCAACGGAAGATGTTGCTTCCTAATAACGGAATACTAGAGGCTCACGACAGGGGGAGTCAATGCTGCGAATCCTGTGCCTGGTGGCGCTCGCGATCCTGCCGATCTCGTCCGGCGCCGTGGCCGCCCCGGCCAAGGGCGGGGCGATCACCGTGGCCACGATCGGCGAGCCGCCGACGCTCGATCCGATGGTCAGCACCGCCGACCTGGTCGGCATCATCACCCAGCACATCTTCGAGACGCTCTACACCTTCGACGCCAACTGGAGCGTCACGCCGCTGGTCGCCGATGCGATGCCGGAGATCAGCGCCGACGGCCGCGTCTACACCATCAGGATCCGCCAGGGCCTGACCTTCCACGACGGCTCGGCGCTGGACGCCGACGACGTCGTCGCCTCGCTGAAGCGCTGGACCGAGGTGGCGTCGCGCGGGAAGCTGGCCGCCGCCAACATCGAGGCGATCGAGAAGGTCGACGCCTCGACCATCAGGATCTCGCTGAAGCAGCCCTTCGCGCCGCTGCTGGCCCTGCTGGCCTTCAACAACAGCGCCGCGGTGATCCTGCCGTCGGAGAAGATCGCGCCGGAACTGAAGGACATCGTCGGCAGCGGCCCCTACATGCTGAAGGCGCGGGTGCCCGACCAGTACATCCAGCTGGTCCGCTTCGACGGCTACAAGCCGCGCGAGGGCGATCCCAACGGCTATGGCGGCGCCCGCAAGCAGTATCTCGACGAGATCCGCTTCACCCCGGTGCCGAACGCCAACACCCGGGTCGAGGGCGCGGTCGCCGGCCAGTTCGACTACACCGACTCCCTGCCGGTCGAAGCCTTCGACAAGATCAAGGCCGGGGCGTCGGAGCCGATCATCCTGAAGCCCTTCGGCTGGCCGGTCTTCGTCATGAACACCAAGCAGGGCCTGCTCAGCGACGTGAAGCTGCGGCGCGCCGTGCAGCTGGCGCTGAACGAGGAGGACATGCTGGCCGCCGCCTTCGGCAGCACCGACTTCTACGCCCTCGACGCCGCCATGTACCCCGAGGGCTTCCCCTGGCGGACCGAGGCCGGCACCGAGGTCTACAACAAGGGCGATGCCGAAGGCGCGCAGAAGCTGCTGGAGGAGGCCGGCTATGACGGCAAGACGCCGATCCGGATCCTGACCAGCCGGCAATACGAGTTCCACTACAAGATGGCGCTGGTCGCGGCCGAGTACCTGAAGGCAGCCGGCTTCCAGGTCCAGCTCGACGTCACCGACTGGGCGACGCTGACCCAGCGCCGGGCCGACCCGGCCCTGTGGGAGATCTACATCAGCCACAGCCCGTTCCTGCCGGAGCCGGCGCTGATCGGCGCCCTGGCCAAGGGGTCGCCCGGCTGGTGGGACACGCCGGCCAAGGAGAAGGCGGTCGGCGCCTTCAACCAGGCGCTGACGCAGGACGAGCGGGTGAAGCTCTGGGCCGGCGTGCAGCAGGTGATGGCCGACGAGGTGCCGCTGATCAAGGTCGGCGACTTCAACGCTCTGTCGGCCAGGTCGAAGGCCCTGCAGGGCGTGACCCCGGCCCCCTGGCCGTATTTCTGGAACGCCTACGTCGAGAAGTAGCGGCTGCGAACCCCCTCCCATCGGCGATGGGAGGGGGAGCCCGCTGTTGACCGAAGGAACCGAAAGCCAGCCGATGCGCCGCCTGCTGCTCTCCCTCCTCGTTGCCGCCGCCCTGGTGCCGGGTGCGGCGGTCGCCGACCCGGTGAAGGGCGGCAAGATCGACGTCGCCACCATCGGCGAGCCACCGACGCTCGACCCGATGGCGAACACCGGCGACCTCTTGGGCATGATCACCCAGCATGTCTACGAGACGCTGTTCACCTTCGACGCCGAATGGCGGCTGCAGCCGCTCTTGGCCGAGGCGATGCCGGCGATCTCCGGGGACGGCCGCATCTACGACATCAGGATCCGGCCGGGCGTCACCTTCCATGACGGCGAGAAGCTGACCGCGGCCGACGTGGTCGCCTCGCTGGACCGCTGGATGCGGATCGCCTCGCGCGGCAAGCAGGCGGCGCCGATGATCGAGAGCGTCGCGGCGACCGGCGACCTGTCGGTCCGGATCACGCTGAAGCAGGCCTATGCGCCGCTGCTGTCGCTGCTGGCCTTCAACAACAGCGCCGCGGTGATCATGCCGAAGGCGCATATGGACGAGCCGCTGACCGATGTGGTCGGCACCGGCCCCTACAAGCTGGCCGAGCGCAAGCCCGACCAGTACATCCTGCTGACCCGCTTCGACGGCTACGCCGCCCGGACGGAGGAGCCCAGCCGCTATGCCGGCCGGCGCACCGCGTATCTCGACGAGATCCGCTTCATCCCGGTGCCGAACGCCAACACCCGGATCGAGGGCGCGATCTCCGGCCAGTACGACTTCTCCGACCTGCTGCCGGTCGAATCCTACGACCGGCTGACCGGGCTGACCGAGCCGGTGATCCTGAAGTCCTTCGGCTATCCGATCATGATGCTGAACACGAAGCAGGGGCCGCTGGCGAAGCTGGAGCTGCGCCAGGCGGTGCAGGCGGCGCTGGGCGAGAGCGACATGATGCTGGCCGCCTTCGGCAAGCCGGAGTTCTTCGCCGTCGACGGCGCCATGTACCCGGCCGGCTTCCCGTGGCGCAGCGACGCCGGGGTCGACAGCTACGACCAGGGCAATCCGGAGAAGGCGGCGGAGCTGATGGCCAAGGCCGGCTATGCCGGCGAGCCGATCCGGATCCTGACCAGCCAGCAATACGAGTTCCACTACAAGATGGCGCTGGTGGCGGCGGAGTATCTGAAGGCGGCGGGCTTCAAGGTCGACCTGCAGGTGTCGGACTGGGCGACGCTGACCCAGCGCCGCAACGACCCGGCGCTATGGGACATCTTCTTCACCCACAGCCCGTTCCTGCCGGAGCCGGCGCTGAATCTCGGCATGTCCGAGAGCGGCCCGGGCTGGTGGTCGACCGAGCGCCGCCGCACCGCCTTCGACGCCTTCAACACGGCCTCGGACCCGGCGCAGCGGGCGAAGCTCTACGGTGACGTCCAGGCCGCGATCATGGCCGAGGTGCCGTTCATCAAGGTCGGCGACTTCAACGCCCTCTCGGCCAAGTCGCCGAAGCTGAAGGGCTACGACCCGTCGCCCTGGCCCTTCTTCTGGAACACCTGGGTGGAGAAGTGAGGGCCGTGTCGGTGCTCGACGACCTCCCCTCATTGTCATCCTCGGGCTTGACCCGAGGATCCAGGGCGGCCAGAGCCGTTCCCGGTGGCCCCTGGATTGCCGGGTCAAGCCCGGCAATGACAGAAAGAGGGTGCCTGCGGGCACTCGGAGGGCGCTGACCCCATGCTCTCCTACATCGTCAATCGCCTGATCGGCATGGTCGCGGTGATGTTCATCGTGGCGACGGTCGTCTTCGTCATCATCCGGGTGACGCCGGGCGACCCCGCCGCGGTGATGCTGGGCCCCGACGCCCAGCCCTCGGATGTGGTCGAGCTGCGGGCCAAGCTCGGCCTCGACCAGCCGCTCCCGGTGCAGTATGTCGGCTGGCTCGGCCAGATCGCGGTCGGCGACCTCGGCCAGTCGATCTTCCTGAACCAGCCGGTGCTCGACGCGATCGGCGACCGGGCCGAGCCGACCTTGATGCTGACCATCCTGTCGATCCTGATCGCGGTCGCGATCGCGCTGCCGGTCGGCATCGCCTCGGCGGTGTGGCGCGGGTCGCTGCTCGACCAGTCGGTGCTGACCGTGTCGATGTTCACCGCCAGCATCCCCAGCTTCTGGCTGGGCCTGATCCTGATGCAGATCTTCTCGGTCAAGCTCGGCTGGTTCCCGGTGGCGGGCTATGGCGGGCCCGGCGCCGGCTTCCTCGACCGGATGAGCCATCTGGTGCTGCCGGCGATCGTGCTCGGCCTTGTCAACTCCGCCCTGATCACCCGCTTCACCCGGGCCAGCATGCTGGACGTGCTGAATGACGACTATGTCCGCACCGCCCGGGCCAAGGGCCTGCCGGAGCGGCGGGTGGTGCTGAAGCATGCGCTGAAGAACGCGCTGATCCCGATCCTGACCGTGATCGGCCTGACCACGGCACTGCTGGTCTCCGGTGCGGTCGTCACCGAGACGGTGTTCGGCCTGCCGGGCGTCGGCAACCTCGTGGTCAACGGCGTGCTGCGGCGCGACTACCCGGTGATCCAGGGCGCGCTGCTGGTGATCGCGGCGCTCTACGTCCTGATCAACCTGGTCATCGACCTGCTGTATCTCTTCGTCGACCCCAGGGTGCGCACCTGATGGCCGCCACCGCCTCCATCTCGGTCACCGGCGAGCGCATGAAGCTCGCCCGCCTGCTGGTCCGCCGCAAGACCGCGCTGATCGGCCTGATCATCCTGGTGGTGCTGGTCCTGGCCGCGGCCCTGGCGCCGTACATCACCGGCTACGCGCCGCAGAAGCTGTCGATCGTGAACCGGCTGAGGCCGCCGAGCACGGCGCATTGGTTCGGCACCGACGAGTTCGGCCGCGACGTCTTCACCCGGGTGATCTATGGCGGAAGGCTGTCGCTGTTCGTCGGCTTCGCGGTGGTGATCCTGTCCTCGGTGCTGGGCATCGTGCTCGGCCTCGTCGCCGGCTTCTTCCGGCCGGCCGACAAGGTGGTGGCGCGAGTGATCGACGCGATGATGGCCTTCCCGGACATCCTGCTGGCGATCTCGCTGGTCGCGGCGCTGGGGCCGTCGCTGGTCAATGTCATCCTGGCGCTCGGCATCGTCTACACGCCGCGCCTGGCCCGCATCGTCCGCGCCTCGACCCTGGTGATCCGCGAGCTGCCCTTCGTCGAGGCGGCGCGGGCGCTCGGCGTCTCGACCTGGCGGATCGTCACCGCCCATGTCCTGCGCAACCTGTGGTCGCCGATCCTGGTGCAGGGCACCTTCATCTTCGCCTACGCCATTTTGGCCGAGGCCGGCCTGTCCTTCCTCGGCGTCGGCGTCTCGCCCGAAATCCCCACCTGGGGGACCATGATCAATGCCGGCCAGCAGTACATGGGCTCGGCCGACTGGATGATGGTGTTCCCCGGCCTCGCCATCGTGCTGTCGGTGGTGTCGCTGCAGATGGTCGGCGACGGCCTGCGCGACATCCTCGACCCCCGCCTGCGCAAGGAACTGTGATGCCGGTCCTGATCCGTGCCGCCCGCCCGGTCGGCTTCCCCGATCACCCTGGTGACTCCCCGATCGACATCCTGGTCGCCGACGGCCGCGTGGCCGCGGTGGGGCAGGGGCTCGACGTTCCGGCCGGCGCCGAGATCGTCGACGGCCGGGACGGCTGGGTGTCGCCCGGCTGGGCCGACCTGCACGCCCATGTCTATCACGGCGGCACCGACATCTCGATCCGCCCGTCCCAGGGCGGGCTGGCGCATGGCGTCACCACCATCGTCGACGCCGGATCGGCCGGCGAAGGAAACTTCGTCGGCTTCCGCGAGTTCATCGCCGAGCCGGCGGCGGAGCGGGTGGTCGCCTTTCTCAACATCGGCTCGATCGGCCTGGTCGCCTGCAACCGGGTCAGCGAGCTGATCGACCAGCGCTCGATCGACATCACCCGCACGCTGGCGGTGATCGAGGCCAACCGCGACATCATCCGCGGCATCAAGTGCCGGGCCTGCAGCACGGTGACCGGCGCCTGGGGCATCACCCCGGTGAAGATCGCCAAGAAGGTGGCGAAGATCAGCGGCCTGCCGCTGATGGTCCATGTCGGCGAGCCGCCGCCGCTGTTGGAGGAGGTGCTGGCGGTGCTGACCCCCGGCGACGTCCTCACGCATTGCTTCCACGGCAAGCCGGGCGGCAACATCCTGGAGGACGAGGAGCTGTTCGGCATCGCCAAGCAGGTGGCCGAGGCCGGGGTGCGGCTCGATGTCGGGCATGGCGGCGCCTCCTTCTCCTTCAAGGTGGCGCGGGCCGGGATCGAGCGCGGGCTGCATCCCTTCTCGATCTCCACTGACCTGCATCTGCGGTCGATCGAAGGCCCGGTCTGGGACATGGCGACCACCATGTCGAAGCTGCTGGCCGTCGGCATGCCCTTCGCCGAGGTGGTGGCCGCCGCCAGCACCCGCCCGCGCTCGGTGGTCGGGCTGCCGGCGGAGGGCAATCTGCGGGTGGGGGCGGAGGCGGATTTCACCGTCTTCGGGCTGGAGGATGCGTCGGTGACGCTGCCGGATTCCTCCGGCGACAGCGCCACGCTCGACAAGCTGTTCACGCCGCGCCAGGCCATCCTCGGCACGACGTCGGTCAAGGCGGGGCGACTGTTCGACCCGGCGACGCACGCATGAGTGCGTCCAGCCGCGACATCGTCCTCGCGGTCGAGGATCTGCGGACCTGGTTCCACAGCCGGGACGGCGTCGCCAAATCGGTCGACGGCGTGACCTTTGACCTGGCGCGCGGCGAGACGCTGGCGATCGTCGGCGAGTCCGGCTCCGGCAAATCGGTCACCAGCCTGTCGATCATGGGCCTGCTGCCGAAGCCGGCCGGCCGGATCGAGAGCGGCGCCATCCGGTTCCGCGATCGGAAGGGCACGACGCACGACTTGGCCCACGCCTCCCAGGGGCTGCTGCGGAAGCTGCGCGGCGCCGAGATCGCGATGATCTTCCAGGAGCCGATGACCAGCCTGAACCCGCTGTTCACCGTCGGCGACCAGATCGCCGAGGCGGTGCAGCTGCATGAGGGCACCGGCCGGGCGAAAGCGATGGCCCGGGCGCGGCAGATGCTGGAGCTGGTGGAGATCCCGGCGGCGGCGTCGCGCCTCGACGACTATCCGCACCAGATGTCGGGCGGCATGCGCCAGCGGGTGATGATCGCGCTGGCCCTGTCCTGCAACCCGTCGATGCTGATCGCGGACGAGCCGACCACGGCGCTGGACGTCACCATCCAGGCCCAGATCCTGGACCTTCTGCGCCGGCTGCAGGCCGAGATCGGCATGTCGATCCTGTTCGTCACCCACAATATGGGCGTGGTGGCCGAGATCGCGCACCGCGTCGCCGTGATGTATGCCGGCCGGGTGGTGGAGGAGGCGCCGGTGCTCGACCTGTTCGACCGGCCGCGCCACCCCTATACCAGCGGCCTGCTGTCCTGCATCCCGAACGCCCGCACCGGCGGCCGGCATGACGACGCAAGGCTGCAGCCGATCCCCGGTGCGGTGCCCAGCGTCATGGCCCTGCCGCCCGGCTGCGCCTTCGCGCCACGCTGCCCGCTGACCGAGACTGCCTGCGAGGCCGCCGTGCCCGGCCTCGATGCGGTGCAGGCCGGCCACCGTTCCCGCTGCCGGAGGACCGACCAGCTGTGACCGCCGCCGCCCTCCGCACCGACACCGATCCGGCCGCGCCGCTGCTCGACGTGCAGAACCTGTCGGTGCATTTCCCGATCGGCGGCGGCCGTGTCGTCCGCGCGGTCGAGGATGTCAGCCTGTCGATCCGGCGCGGCAGCATCGTCGGGCTGGTCGGCGAATCCGGCTCCGGCAAGACCACGACGGGCCGCGCCGTCCTGCGCCTGATCGAGCCGACCGGCGGCCGGGTGATGTTCGACGGCACCGACGTCACGGCCCTGCCGGAGAAGCAGTTCCGCGCCTGGCGCCGGCGGATGCAGATCGTGTTCCAGGATCCCTATGCCAGCCTCAACCCGCGCATGAGCGTGGCCGAGATCCTGGGCGAGGCGCTGGACACGCACGGACTGGCCCGCGGCCGCCGCAGCCAGCGGATCGGCGAGCTGCTGGAGCGGGTCGGCCTCAACGCCGACCACCAGCGCCGCTTCCCGCACGAATTCTCCGGCGGCCAGCGCCAGCGCATCGGCATCGCCCGGGCCCTGGCCGTGGAGCCCGACTTCATCGTCGCCGACGAGCCGGTCTCGGCCCTCGACGTCTCGGTCCAGGCCCAGGTGCTGAACCTGATCCAGGACATCCAGCGCGACCTCGGCCTGACCCTGCTGTTCGTCGCCCATGACCTCGCAGTGGTCGATTATCTCTGCGACGAGATCGTGGTGATGTATCTCGGCCGGATCATGGAGAAGGGGCCGACCCGCCTGGTCTACGACCGGCCGCGCCACCCCTACACCCGCGCGCTGCTGTCGGCCGCGCCGGTGCCGGACCCGCGGGCCAGGCGCGACCGCATCATCCTGAAGGGCGACATCCCCAGCCCGATCGCACCGCCCTCCGGCTGCGTGTTCCGCACCCGCTGCCCGATGGCGGTGGAGGCCTGCGCCCAGGCGGTGCCGCCGCTGGCCGAGCGCGAGCCCGGGCGCTTCGTCGCCTGCATCCGCGACGCCGAACTCAACGACCAAATGAACACGACCACGGACTGACCATGCCCAACGTCTACGACCGCCTTGCCGCGCTCGGCATCACGCTGCCCAAGGCGCCGCCGCCGGTCGCGAATTTCGAGACCCACCGCATCGCAGGCCAGCTGCTGTTCCTGTCCGGCCAGGGCCCGACCGAGGCCGACGGATTCATGCATCGCGGCAAGGTCGGCGCCACGGTCGACCGCGAGACCGCCTACCGCCACGCCCGGCTGACCGGGATCAACCTGATCG
The DNA here is from genome assembly GCF_042743185.1 of Inquilinus sp. NPDC058860. Lineage (NCBI taxonomy): Bacteria > Pseudomonadati > Pseudomonadota > Alphaproteobacteria > Rhodospirillales > Rhodospirillaceae > Inquilinus > Inquilinus sp. NPDC058860. The sequence continues at coordinate 23,316 of NZ_JBHYMS010000082.1, forward strand.
CGGTGATGCAGGAGGCGCTGGGCGACCTCAACCGCATCACCGGCATCGTCAAGCTGCTCGGCATGGTCAACGCCGTGCCGGAGTTCGAGCATCATCCCGCGGTGATCAACGGCTGCTCCGACCTGTTCGTCGAGCTGTTCGGGCCGGAGATCGGGCGCCATGCCCGCTCCGCCGTCGGCATGGGGTCGCTGCCGAGCCAGATCACCGTCGAGATCGAAGCCATCGTCGAGTTTGCTCGGTGATCAAGGACACGGTCTGCCTTGTTTTCAATTGTCATGCCCGGGCTTGACCCGGGCATCCAGAGGATGTCGAGACCCTCTGGATTGCCGGGTCAAGCCCGGCAATGACAGCATGGGGAGG
>NZ_JBHYMS010000083.1:0-23576 GCF_042743185.1 Inquilinus sp. NPDC058860
GACGCGCGCAGACCCCTCCCCCTACCCCCCTCCCGCAAGGGGAGGGGGGACTAGGAAGAAGACGGCGATGGGGGGCTAGCGGATCTTTCGACGTGCGGTGCCTCCCATGACCCACGAACGCATCGCCGTGATCGGGCTCGGCTATGTCGGGCTGCCGGTGGCGCTGGCCTTCGCCCGGCGCTTCCCCGGGACCATCGGCTTCGACATCGACCCGGCCCGGATCGCCGCCCTGCGCGAGGGCCATGACGTCACCGGCGAGGTCGAAACAGCGGATCTGGCCGATGCCGGCCTCACCGTCACCGCCGACCCGGCGGACCTCGCCGGCGCCGGCTTCTTCGTTGCCACCGTGCCGACGCCGATCGATGCCGAGCGCCGGCCGGATTTCGGGCCGCTGCTGCGCGCCTGCGAGACCATCGGCCGGGCGCTGACCCCCGGCGCGGTGGTGGTGTTCGAATCCACCGTCTATCCCGGCGCCACCGAGGAGGTGTGCGGCCCAGCGCTCGCCCGCGCCTCCGGCCTGCGCGCCGGCGTGGATTTCGCGCTCGCCTATTCGCCGGAGCGGATCAACCCCGGCGACCGCGAGCACCGGCTGGAGCGCATCGTCAAGGTCGTGTCCGGCCAGGACGCGGCGACGCTGGAGCGGGTGGCCGCGGCCTATGGCGCCATCATCCCGGCCGGCATTCACCGGGCGCCGTCGATCCGAGTGGCCGAGGCGGCGAAGGTGATCGAGAACACCCAGCGCGACCTCAACATCGCGCTGATGAACGAGCTGGCGATGATCTTCGACCGGCTGGGCCTGCGCACGGCCGAGGTGCTGGAGGCCGCCGGCACCAAATGGAACTTCCTGAAGTTCCGGCCCGGGCTGGTCGGCGGCCACTGCATCGGCGTCGATCCCTACTACCTGACCGCCAAGGCCGAGGCGGTGGGCTACCGGCCGGAGATGATCCTGGCCGGCCGCCGCATCAACGACCAGATGGGTGCGTTCCTGGGGGCCAAGCTGGTCAAGGTGCTGGCGCGCCAGGGCCGCACCATCCTGGGCGCCCGGGTCGGCATCCTGGGCCTGACCTTCAAGGAGAACGTGTCCGACCTGCGCAACAGCCGGGTGCCGGACATCGTGGCCGAGCTGCGCTCCTACGGCATCGAACCGCTGGTGCACGACCCGCTGGCCGATCCGGCGCGGGCGCGACACGAATACGGCATCGACCTGGCCGGCCTCGACGCCTTCCGCGACCTCGACGCGCTGGTGCTGGCGGTGCCGCACCGGGCCTATCTCGACCGGCCGCGCGACGAGTTCTGGGCCTCCCTCAGGGACGGCGGCCTGGTGATGGATGTGAAATCGGCGCTGGATCCGGCGGGCGTGCCGGCCCGCCTGGCCTATTGGAGCCTCTAGCCGGAGCCTGCGACGGTCAAAGGTCCTTCGGCACCAGCGCCTGCACATCGGCGCCGTTGACCAGGACCTTGCCCGACGGATCGATCACGATCTCGTAGTCGCGCGCCGACCTTCCGTCGGGCAGCGTCGTCTGCCGCCCCAGAACCTGCAGCACGCTCAAGCCCGCCGCGGCCTGGCCGGCCTTTGGGTCGGCCTGCAGCGCCTTGACCAGCGCGTCGATGCCGGTCAGGCGCATCTGCAGGTTGCCCGTCTGCCCGCGCACGGCGTCGCGCGCCGACGCGATCGTTCCGCCGAGATCGAGCGCGGCTTCCGGAGCCGCCAGATGGAAGGCGTCGATGCGCACGCGCATCGAGGATTCCGAGACCAGCCGCGACACCGCGGCCGGATCGCGCTTGCCGGGCAGCATCGAATCCCCGACGATCTGCCAGAGCGGCATGTCCTCGATCGTGAGCTGGGCCGTGCTCTCGGACGGAATCCAGGCGGTGTAGGGAGTCGGGGGCTCGAACGCCGTGCCCCCGATGTCCAGCCGCATGGTCAGGCGCGCCCCGCTGCGGTCGAGGTCGCTCATGGCAGCGCCAAGGGCGATGGCGTCGACCTCGAGCGTCCGCGCGGGTGTCCTGGTGACCAGCCCTTCGACCCGGACCTCCTGGCGGGATGCCCGGCCGGAGCTGCCGATCAGCGTATCCTGCAGGGCTTGCACCGCAGGGTCGTCGCCGGCCGACCGGGCGGCGTCGCCGATCAATCCGGCGAGGCGCTTGGCCAGCGCGATCGCGGCGCTGGTCGACGCCGCGATGTCGGCGCTCTCCGCCGCGACGTCGTAGGTGATGCGAGCGGCCGCGATCGTGCCGGTGCCGCTCGGGGAGGGGGACGAGAAGCCCTCCAGCGTATAGCGGCCGGTGACGTCCGACCGTCCGTTCGCCGCCGCCTTGCGGCCGCCGGACAGGATCAGGCGATCGATCTTCGCCGGTTCGCCGGCCCCGCCACCCACCGTCACGCGATCGAGAACGGCCTCGGTCGATACGCTCGCCGGGTCGCGGAGATCGATCGACCCGGTGGAGCGCCCGCGTTCTGCGGTGATCGGCAAGATCGAGCCGTCGACACGTTCCAGGCGGCAGCTCAAGGCGGCGTCGCCGCTCAGGGCAAAGGTGCCGGCCCCGGTCGGCGCCGCGCGCATCCGGTCGGGATCGCAGGCGAGGACGGTGCGGCCGAACAGCTGTTCGAAGCCTCTGGCCAGCACGACCCGGACGCCGGGAGACTGGATCCGATACCCGTCGCCGTCGGGCTCCACCCGCCAGCGACCGACGACCAGGGCCGATGGCAGCTTCTCGACGATGTAGTCGGCCTCCGCCGGGGTAAGGTCCTCGCCGGACGGGACCCACGCCTCCAGCACGGCCTTCAGCTTCGCCGCCTCCTCCGCCGTCGCCTGGGCCCAGGCCGGGCCGGCCGCAAGCATTCCCAGCCCGAAGGCCAGGCACAGACTCCGCCGCATCGTGTTTTGCTCCCCCGTTTCCGCCACTATGGCGGCGGGCCGGGGGCGGGTGAAGCCGGATTCAGCCTCGCACCGCGGCCCGCCAGGCGCCGGGCGGGCCGCCGAAGGCGGCGCGGAAATGCCGGGTCAGGTGGCTCGGATGGGTGAAGCCGCAGGCGGCGGCGATCTCGGCCAGCGGCCGGTCGCTCCCGGCCAGCAGCCGGCGGGCGCGGTCCACCCGCCGGGCCAGCACATAGGCATGCGGCGGCAGCCCGACCGAGGCGCGGAACATCCGGGCGAAGTGGAACTCCGACTGCCCCGCCGCGGCGGCCAGCCGGCCCAGCGTCAGCGGCTCGTCCAGCACCGCCTCGATCAGCTCCAGCACCCGGCGGCGGACATGCGGGGCCAGGCCGCCGTCGAGGGCGGGGGAGGGACGGCGGCGCAGCCTGCGGCCGGCGAGATGGGCCAGGAGCTCGTGCCCGCTCTGGGTCGCCGCCAGCCGGGATGCCGCGTCGCTCCAGTCCAGCCGGATCAGCCCGGCCATGAGCCGGGCCGCGTCCGGGTCGTCGAAGAAGGTATCGTCCGGCAGCGTGGTCTCGCGGATGTCGGCGTCATGCGCGGCGGCGCCGGCCGCGGCCAGGGCGCCGCGGTCGAAATAAAAGTGCAGGAAGCGCATCGGCCGGCTCAGGATCCAGTGCGATTCATGCTCGGCCGGCAGCAGGCAGAACCGGCCGGGGCCGCCGAAGCGTCCGGGAAAGCCGATGCGCCGGGTGCCCTCGCCGCCCTCCAGGTACAGGCTCAGCGTGTGGTGGCCGGGGCTGTGGTACCCGGTGGTGTCGTGCGCGTTCCACCACTCCGCCAGGGTGAAGCCGTCGCCGATCTCGACCGTCCGCTCCAGCACCGCGCGCGACGACGCCAGCGCCGTCGCCACGCCGTAGCGCGCCGCCAGGCGCTGCAGCGGGGTCTCGTCGATCCTCGGTCCGGGCCGGTTCATGGTCTCCGGACTCTAGGCCTGTGCCCCGTCGCCGGCCAGGGGGCGCGCGGAAACTGCGCAAGGACGTGCAATCCCGGCGCCGCCGGCAGGCGCAGGATCACGGCCGAGACTCCGGAACCCGTGTGCCGCCATGACCGCCGCCCTGTACCTGCTCGTCGTCCTGATCTGGGGCACCACCTGGATCGCCATCCACTACCAGATCGGCCCGGTGCCGGTGGAGCTGTCGATCCTGTACCGCTTCGCCCTGGCCGCGGCGGTGATGGCCGCGCTGCTGCTGATCACCCGCCGGCGCGAGACGCTGCGCCCCCGCGACCATCTGGTCTGCCTCGGCCAGGGGCTGGCGCTGTTCAGCGGCAATTTCCTGCTGGTCTACCACGCCTCGGCCTATGTCCCGAGCGGCCTGGTCGCCGTCGCCTTCTCCACCGGCAGCGTCTGGACCGCGCTGTTCAGCCGGATCGCGCTGGGCCAGCCGCTGAAGCCGCGCGTGCTGGCCGGCGGCGCGGTCGGGTTGGCCGGCCTGTGGCTGCTGTTCGGCATCGACCCGGCGCAGCTCGACCTCCCGATGCTCTACGGCCTCGGCCTGGCGCTGGCCGGCACCATGGGCTTCGGCATCGGCAATGTCTTCGCCGTGATGCACCGGCGCCGCGGCCTGACGCCCTGGACCACCACCGCCTGGGGCATGCTCTACGGCACGCTGATCCTGCTGGCCGTGGTGCTGGCCGAGGGCACGCCCTGGCGCTTCGACCCGTCGCCCGCCTATGTCGGGGCGCTGCTGTACCTCGCCATTCCGGGCTCGGTGGTCGCCTTCCTGGCCTATCTGACGCTGGTCGGCCGCATCGGCGCCGACAGGGCGGCCTATTCCAGCGTGCTGTTCCCGCTGGTGGCGCTGAATGTCTCAGCGGTGCTGGAAGGCTATGTCTGGACCGCGACGGCGGTGGCCGGGGTGGCGCTGGTGCTGCTCGGCAACGTCCTGGTCTTCGCCCGGCTGCCGGGGCGCCGCAACGGCGCGGCGCCGGCGAGCGCCTAGAGTCCGCTGGCCGGCCCCTCATCCTCATACTGCGGCAGCGTCTCGTCGATCGCATGCCAGGGGATGCGGGTACCGACCCAGGCGTGCTGGCGCGGCCGCAGCGCCGTCGGGCCGTCCAGCGTCGCCAGGGTGACGCCCATGGTCTTGCCCTCGGGCTCGAAGCCCTCGAAGGCCAGCGGCGAGCCGCAATCCGGGCAGAACCAGCGCCGCCCGACCGGCGAGGAGCGAAAGCCGCGCGGCTTGCCCTTGGTCCAGTGGAAGCCCTCGAACGGCCCGGTCGCCCAGGCCACGGCCGGGGTGCCGGTGCCCTTCTGGCACATCCGGCAATGGCAGTAGTCGACCGAGGCGACCGGCCCGTCGATGCGGTAGCGCACGGCGCCGCACAGGCAGCCGCCCTCGAGCGGGAAGGTGGGCCCGCTCACGGCCGGCCGATCACCATCGGCCGCCGCGACGGGCGGCTGCGGCGCCGGCCGATCGGCAGCGGCGGCAGGATCTCCGCGCGGCACTCCTCCGGCTGCACCGGGGCGCGGCGCGGGGCGGGCGCGAAGACGGTGAGATAGGCGTCGAGCAGATGGTGGAACATGGCGGCCTCCTGGGCTCCCAGAGACTCTGCCGCTTCGCCCGCCCTTGCACAAACGCCGTTCCCTTGCAGCATCTGTAAGCAAAAGTTACAGATGAGCGATGCGCCCGCTGCCGCCGCTCAACGCCGTCCGCGCCTTCGAGGCCGCCGCCCGCCGCGGCAGCTTCACCGCGGCGGCGGCCGAGCTCGGCGTCAGCCATGCCGCGATCAGCCGCCATGTCCGCGGGCTGGAGGCGCGGCTGGGCGTGCCGCTGCTGCTGCGCGAGGGCCGCGGCCTGGCGCCGACCGAGGCCGGGCGGGCCTTCGCCGCCGTGGTCGCCGACGCCTTCGACCGGCTGTCCCAGGGCATGGTGGTGATCGCGGCCGAGGCCGGGCGCGGCCGGCTGCGCCTGTCGGTCGAGCCCGCCTTCGCCGGGCGCTGGCTGGTGCCGCGGCTCGGCGCCTTCCGCAAGCTCCATCCGGGCATCGACATCGAGCTCGATCCGACCCTGCGCCTGGCCGATTTCCGCGCCGACCAGACCGATCTGGCGATCCGCTACGGCCGCGGCGGCTGGCCCGGACTGGCCGTGGAGAAGCTGATGCAGGTGATGGACTACCCGGTCTGCGCCCCGGCTGTGGCGGCGGGGCTGGCGACGCCGGCGGACCTGCGCGGCCAGACCCTGCTGCATGACGAAAGCGCCCAGACCTGGTCGCTGTGGCTGGCCGCGGCGGGGATCACCGGCATCGACGCCAGCCGCGGCCCGCGCTTCCTCGACGTGGCGCTGGCGCTGGACGCGGCGATGGCCGGGGAGGGGGTGGCGATGGGCGACGACGTGCTCTGCGCCCGCGACATCGCCGCCGGCCGGCTGGTGCGGCTGTTCGACGTCTCGGTGCCGCGCAGCTGGTACTGGCTGGCGATGCCGGAGGATCGCCGCCTCTCCCCCGCCGCCGGCGCCTTCCGCGCCTGGCTGCTGGGCGAGCTGCCGCCGGTGGAGGAGGAAGGATGAGAGGGGAGGGTGGAGATCGATCCTTTGCAGCCATTGGTCACGAGCTCGACAAGCTCCCGAGTCCAAAGCGGATCTTGTCGCGAGGGCAGAATTTGTCGCTTGCCCCAGATAAAATTATCGAAGGAGATCCCACGTTAGGGGGTACATTGGATCGGGACGACGCGAGGAGAGGACAACAGTGGCGGATGCCGACACCTCGACTACGATTACAGGGCGATGCTATTGCGGTGCGACTAGGGTTCGGGCGACGCAAGCCCCCCACGTCGTCGCCTATTGCCATTGCACTGATTGTCGGCGGGTGACGGGCGCGCCCGTCGCGGTGTTTGCGGCGTTCGATGAGGCGGTGGTGACTTTCACGCCGGATGAAGGGCGCAGGGTGGCCGCCAATCCTGGGGTGACGCGCACATTTTGCGCGGTCTGCGGGTCTCCGCTCACAGGGCGGTACGACTATTTGCCTGGACAGGTTTACATCGCTGTAGGAATTCTCGACCAGGCCAACGATCTCGCGCCGCAATTTCATGCCCACGAATCGCAACGTCTGGCGTGGCTCCATATCGATGACGAGCTGGAGCGGTTTGCGAAGAGCGCACGATCCCAGCTCACAGATGCGGCCAAGTGACAGGCAAGTGAGTAGGTTGGGTTCGCCTTCGAACCCAACATCCCTCCGCTCCGAGGCATGCATGATCGTTGGGTTCGCGTGCCGCGAACCCAACCTACGAGTTGGATGAGCTCCCGCCGTTCGAGGATGAGGGCCGCGTCACAAAATTCACCAGCCGGCCCGGCACCGCGATCTCCCGCACCACCTCTCGGCCTTCCAGCAGCGCCGCCACCTTCGGATCCGCCCGGGCCGCGGCGATCAGGGCCGGGCCGTCCAGCCCGGCTGGGCCGCGGATGTGGTGCCGCACCTTGCCGTCCAGCTGCACCGCGTAGTCGCGGCTCTCCTCCGCGGTCAGGTCCGGGTCGAAGCCGGGCCAGGGGGCGTGGGCCAGGCTATCCGGATGGCCCAGCTTTTGCCACAGCTCCTCGGCGATGTGCGGGGCGAAGGGGGCCAGCAGCAGCACGAAATCCTGCACCACCGCGCGCGGCCGCGGGTCCGCGGCGGCCAGCGCCTTGGCCAGCTGCATCAGCCGGGCGATCGCGGTGTTGCAGCGCAGCGCCTCGATGTCGGCGGTGACGGCGGCGACCGTGGCGTGGCGCAGCCGCAGCAGCCCGGCCGGCGACTCCACCTCCCGCACCGCCGGCCTCAGCGCGTCGTCCGCGCCGCAGACGATGCGCCAAGCGCGGTCCAGGAAGCGGCGGATGCCGGCCACGCCGTCCGTCTGCCAGGGCTTGGCCGCCTCCAGCGGGCCCAGGAACATCTCGTACAGCCGCAGCGCGTCGGCGCCGTGCTCGGCCACCACCGCATCGGGATTGATCACGTTGAAGCGCGACTTCGACATCTTCTCGGCCTGCCGGATCAGCGGCACGAGCCCAGCATAGTAGCCGCCGTCTCGCTCCTCGACCTGCGACGCCTCGTAATAGCGGCCGGCGGCGTCGCGATGGGACGGCGCCAGGATCATCCCCTGGTTGACCAGCCGCCGGAACGGCTCCGGCGTCGAGACCACGCCGATGTCGAACAGCACCTTGTGCCAGAACCGGGCATACAGCAGGTGCAGCACGCCGTGCTCCGCCCCGCCGACATACAGGTCGACCGGCAGCCAATACCGCTCCGCCTCGCGGCCGACGATCTCGCGGTCGTTGTGCGGGTCCAGGAAGCGCAGATGGTACCAGCAACTGCCGGCCCATTGCGGCATGGTGTCGGTCTCGCGCCGGGCCGGGATGTCCGTGCCGGGCACCGTGGTCTCGACCCAGCCCGTCGCGCGGGCCAGAGGCGGTTCGCCGCCCGGCGCCGGGGCGTAGTCGTCCAGCTCCGGCGGCAGCAGCGGCAGGCTGTCCTCCGGCAGGGGCACCACCGAACCGTCGGCCAGATGCAGCATCGGGATCGGCTCGCCCCAATAGCGCTGGCGCGAGAACAGCCAGTCGCGCAGGCGGTACGTGACCCGGCGCGTGCCGTCCGCCGCCACCGTCTCCGCCCGGCCGATCCAGTGGCGCTGCAGCGCCTTAATGCCCTCCGGCCAGTCCAGCCCGTCCAGGTCGGCCAGCAGCCGGTCGGCATAGGCGGTGATGCGCAGCATCCACTGCCGCATCGGCCGCTGCACCACCGGGTCGCCGGTCTCGATGTAGCGGCCGTCCTTCACCTCCTCGTTCGCCAGCACCGTGTTCTGGGCCGGGCACCAGTTCACGGGGGCCTCGGCCCGATAGGCCAGGCCGCGCTCGACCAGCTGCAGGAAGATCCACTGCGTCCAGCGCAGGAAGCCGGGATCGGTGGTCGCCAGCTCGCGCTCCCAGTCGTAGGAGAAGCCCAGGCGCTTCACCTGGCGGCGGAAGGTCTCAATGTTGCGCTTCGTGGTCACCGCCGGGTGGATGCCGGTGCGCATGGCGTAGCGCTCGGCCGGCAGGCCGTAGGCGTCCCAGCCCATCGGGTGCAGCACGTTGAACCCGGCCATCCGCTTGTACCGGCAGACGATGTCGGTGGCGGTGTAGCCCTCCGGATGGCCGACATGCAGCCCGGCGCCGGAGGGGTAGGGGAACATGTCCAGCGCGTAGAACTTCGGCTTCCCCGGGTCGATCTCCGCCCGGAAGCTGCGGTGCCGGTCCCAATAGGCCTGCCATTTCGGCTCGATCGCCTGCGGATCGTAAGCCATCCGTGCCTCCTTGCCCGCGTGTGGGAGAGAGCTACGGCCGTCGGCGGACCTCCCGCCGGCGGCCGCCGGGAAGTCGAAGATGGAAGGGGATGGTCATGGGACGGGATCGCAGCGCGAGGGGACGAAGACCGGGCGCACGGGCCCGGCCGGCTCAGAAGGCCGGGGCGCTAAGTCGTCCCGAGGCGGCGCGCATGGTCGTCATGACGGCCAGCATGACGGATTCCGGCGGTATCGCCAATCCCTGTTGACCCGGCCCCTGGGACCGCTCCGATAAGAGAGGCGGTCAACCCGTCATGAGGTGAGTCCGTGAACGTCTCCGCCCGCTTCCTGAACGCCTCCGAAGCCGCCAAGCGGCTCGGCGTGTCCGCCAAGGCCCTCCGGCTCTATGAGCAGCGCGGCCTCCTGGTCCCGGTCCGCAGCGCGGCCGGATGGCGGGCCTACGGTCCCGACGAGATGCGCCGCGCCGGCGAGATCGCCGCCCTGCGCGCGCTCGGCTTCAGCCTGGCCCAGGTGGCGCGGGTGCTGAAAGGCGATCCGCAGGGGCTGGAGCCGGCGCTGGCGGCGCATCAGGCGGCGCTCGAAGGCCGGCTGCGCCAGCTCGCCGGCACGATCGAACGGGTGCATGGCCTGCGCGACGGCCTCGCCCGCGGCCGGGCACCGACCGCCGGCGAGCTGGCGCGGCTGCTGGTGCCCGACTCCGGCATCGCCTTCGACCTGCCCTGGCCCTGGGGCGGCGAGCGGTTCGAGCTCGGGCCCGTCCGGCCGCTGACCTACATCATCGGCCCGCTCGGCAGCGGCAAGACCCGGCTGGCGCTGCGCTTGGCCCAGGCGCTGCCCGGCGCCGCCTTCCTCGGCCTCGACCGGGCGGTGCTGGATGGCGCCGCGGCCGGCGCTTGGCTCGACGCCCGGCCGTTGCCGGAGTGGGGCCTGTCGGATGAGGCGGTCGCCGCGATCCGCGCCCGGCTCGACGCCGATTCGGATATCCGCGCCCGGGTCGACCGCGCCCTGGCCTGGCTGGTCGAGGACGGCGCCGCCGTCTCGGACGCGCTGGTCGCCCTGCTGGCCGGGCTGGAGGCCGAGGGGCCGACGGCGCTGGTGGTCGATCTGGTCGAGCAGGGGCTGGACGAGGCGACGCAGGAGGCGCTGATCGCCCATCTGCGCCGCCGCGGACCCGACAGCCGGCCGCTGGTCCTGATGACCCGCTCCTGCGCCATCCTGGACCTGGCGGCGGTCGGCCCGGACGAGGCGATCCTGCTCTGCCCGGCCAATCACAGCCCGCCGGCGTATGTCGCGCCCTGGCCCGGCGCGCCCGGCTACGAGGCCGTCGCCACCTGCCTGGCCACGCCCGAGGCGCGCGAGCGGCTCAGTCGAGGGCCCGGTCCGGCGATGTCCTGATCGGCGACGGCACCGAGGCGACGGTGGCGGCCGGCCCGGCGTTCTGCGCCACCGGCGCCTGCCGCACCGTCTCGCGATGCAGGATGTAGAGGCCGCTGGCGATGACGATGGCGCAGCCGGCCAGCATCGTCGGGTCCGGCACGTCCTGCCACAGCAGGTAGCCGGAGGCGACGCCCCAGATCATCTGGCTGTACTGGAACGGCGCCACCACCGCGGCCGGCGCCTGGCGATAGGCGTTGGTGACGAAGAGGTAGGCGGTGCCGCCCAGCACGCCGCCGATGGCGATCGCCAGCAGCTCGTGCAGGGCCGGCACCACCCCGCCGAAGGCCAGGATCATCAGCCCGGTGACGATCGCCGTCGTCGCATTGGCGTAGAAGCCGAAGGAGATCCGGTTCTCGCTGGCGATGAAGCGGCGCAGCAGCAGGAAGCCCAGCGCGTTGACGACGGCGGAGAACAGCGCGCCCAGCACCGCCGGGTTGGCCATGCCGGCGCCCGGCCGCAGCATCACCATGACGCCGATGAAGCCGATGCCGACCGCGGTCCACCGCCGCCAGCCGACGGATTCGCCGAGGATCGGCACCGACAGGGCGGTGATCAGCAAGGGCGCGCAGAACAGCACGGCGTAGACATCGGCGATCGGCATCTCGGCATAGGCGTGGAAGCAGGTGAACGACCCCGCCAGCCCCATCGCCGACCGGGTGGCGTGCAGCCACAGCCGCCGGGTCCGCAACTGGCCGACGCCGCCGGTCAGCTGGGCATAGGCCAGCATCGGCAGCAGGCCGAAGGCGGCGTTGAAGAAGATCACCTGGTACAGGGGGAAGCCTGCGGAGACCCATTTCACCGCGGTGTCCATGCAGGTGTAGAGGGCGAAGCCGAGACAGGCGAAGCCGATGCCCGCGGCGACGGAGGCGCGGGGCTGGGCGAGCGTGACAGTCATGGTGGCGGCGGCCGGCGTAGAGCGGCCTCGAGGCCGCGATCCTTACCTTACGACCGGCGAATCGGCGGCGCCATTGCGCGCCACGCATCGCCTGCCTTCGATTCGTGCAGGACTGGATGCCTGAATTTCGCCGTTGTTGCTTCGCTGGCGGTTGACCCGGGGAAGGAGGCATCCCCTTTCCTGTCATGCCCGGGGCTTGACCCGGGCATCCAGGGAATGTCGATGCCGCTCTGGGTGGCCCCTGGATTGCCGGGTCAAGCCCGGCAATGACAGAAGGGAAGGGGCCGCAAGCCCCTACCGCCCCGCGAGGCCGAGGGTGGCGCGCGGCACCAGCATGTAGGCCCGGCCCTCGGCGTTCATGGCGCTGGCCATGTCGCCGGCGGCGTGGCCCTCGCCCCAGTACAGGTCGCCGCGGATCGGGCCGCGGATGGCGCCGCCGATGTCCTGGGCCAGCACCAGGCGGCGCAGGGTGCGGTTCGGCACCGTCGGGTCGTCCTCGATGTCCAGCCAGACCGGCGTGCCGAGCGAGATGTAGTCGCGGTCGACCGCCAGGCTGCGCCCCGCCGTCAGCGGCACGTCATGGGCGCCGATCACGTCCTCGGCCGCCTTCTCGCGGAAATAGACGTAGCTCGGGTTCTGGTTCATCAGCCACTGCGCCCGGTCCGGGTTGGCGATCATCCAGTTGCGGATGTAGCCCATCGACATCTCGTCCAGCGTGGCGATGCCGGCATCGACCAGCACCCGGCCGACCGCCCGGTAGCGCTGGCCGTTCTGGCCGTCGAACTTCAGGCCGATGACGCTGCCGTCGTCCAGCCGCACCTTGCCGGAGCCTTGGATCTCCAGGAAGAAGGCGTCGATCGGGTCGTCGACCCAGGCGATCTCGTAGCCGCGGCCGTCCAGCGCGCCGCGGGCGATCTCGGCCCGGCTGCGGCGCCGGTCGCGGTCGCTCGACGGCGTGCGGTACAGCGGCGTCTGGTAGGCGCCGCGGCGCACCCGGCTGCCGTTCAGCTCGGGCGCGAAATAGCCGGTGAAGCGGCCGTACTGGCCGCGGTCGAAGCCGGTCAGGGCGACCGGGGTGAACCAGGTCTCGAAGAACTGCCGGGCCTGGGCCTCGTCGCGGCCGGTCAGGCGGTGGGCGGCGTCGCAGATCGGCGTCCAGTCCTCGACCGGCCCCTCGATGCCGTTGTAGTTCAGCCGCGTCCCCGGCGGCTTGGCGGCGTAGACGCTGCAGGTGTTCCAGACGGCCGGCAGGGCGGCGGCGACGCCGTCCTCCCGCCAGCCCGGCAGGTGCTGGAAATCGGTGGCGACGCCGCCGGTGCCGCCGCCCTCGGGCGGCCGCGTGGGGCCGGCGCAGCCGGCCAGGACCAGCCCGAGCAGTGCAGCCAGGGCCGCGACCCGAGAGACGGAGCGCATCTACGCGGCGCCTCCGTCCGGATCCTCGTCGTCCTCGATGGGGGGCTCGACGCGGTGGCCCTCGTGCCGGCGCGCCTCGCGCCCGGCCGCGTCGGCGTCGCGCCGCTTCTCCGCCCCGGTGCGGCCGAAGCGGGCGCGGTTCTCCTGCGCCTGCGCCTCCTTCCCGGCGCGGGCCTTGGCCTTGCGCGCCTGCCGCAGATTGATGACCTCGCCCATCGTCCGCATCCCTCCGTACCGCCGAGACTAGCCGAAACGGCGGTGCGGGATAAGGCCGCCGTGTCGCGATTCTCCGGTGTTTTGTCTCAATCCCGATTTGTATTGTGAATCCGTCCGATGATTTCCGATCATGCGCCCGAGTCGTGCCGTCAGTCGCAACCCCGGACGACGCCTGCAGCGCCGTGAAGAAATTCGCCTTCGGTCTCCTCATCCTCCTTGTCCTGCTGGTCGCCGCGGTGCTCGTGGTGCCGGGGCAGCTCGACTGGACGCCCTATCGCGGCCGCATCGCGCAGGAGGTCGGCGCCCTGACCGGCCGCGCCGTGGCCATCGACGGGCCGGTCTCGTTCGAGATGCTGCCGATGCCGCGCCTCGTGGCCGGCGACGTCCGCGTCGCCAGCGTGCCGGGCGCGACCGTGCCGGACCTCCTGACCGCGAACGGCGTCGACCTCCGGGTCTCCCTTCTGCCCCTGCTGCTCGGCCGGGTCGAGGTGGTGGGCGTCACCTTCGACCAGCCCAACGTGGCGCTGGAGACGCTGCCCGACGGCCGGCGCTCCTGGGACGGGCTGGGCGGCGACATCGGCCGCCGGCTGTCTTCCGTCCGCGCCGCGATCCGCCAGGGCTCGATCCTCTGGCTCGACCGCCGCAGCGGCCGCCAGGTCGAGGTCGAGACGGCGGATCTCCGGCTGGCCGCGCCCGGTCCGGGCGGGCCGGTCTCGATCAGCGGCGCCGGCGTCGTCGCCGGCGTGCCGATGACGCTCGACCTGGCGCTGCAGCCGCGTTCGCCGCTCGGCGCCCTGCCGCTGACGGCGACGGTCGGGCTCGACGCCACCGACGCGCGGTTCGGCGGCCTGCTGCAGCCCGATGGCGGCCTGCAGGGCGACCTCTCGGTGGTCGGCAAGGACCTCGACGCCAGCCTGGCGCGCATCGGCGTCAAGCTGCCCGCCTCCTCGTCCCGGCCCGGCGTCTTCGCCCTGCGCGCCACGGTGCAGACCAGGGCGGGGGAGGCCGGGGCCGAGCGGATCGAGCTGGCCGACCTCACCGCCGATCTCGGTGACATGCGCGCCGCCGGCGGCGTGGCCGTCACCCTGGCCGCGGTGCCGCGGGTCGAGGCGACGCTCGGCTTCAACCGCCTGGCCCTGGCCGACTGGGCCGGCGACGGCGCCGATCCGGCGGCGCTGGCCGGGCGCCTGGCCGCGGCGCTGTCGCGCAAGGCGGCGCTGCCGGTCGCCGGCACGCTCGACCTGTCGGTCGCGGCGCTGGCGGTGCGCAACGGGCTGCTGCGCGACCTGCGGCTGCAGGCGACGCTGGACCCGGCGCGGATCGGCCTGACCCGCCTGGCCTTCGGCCTGCCCGGCGGTGCCTCGGCCGCGGCCTCCGGCGCCATCCGCCTCGACGGCGACCGGCCGGCGGCGGACCGGCTCTCGGTCCAGCTGGCGGCGGACGACCTGCGCGGCGCGCTCGACTGGGCCGGCATCGATCCCGGCGCGGTCCCGGCCACCGCCCTGCGCCGCGGCCGGATCGCCGGCGTCCTCACCGGCGACATCGCCAATCTCCAGGTCGCCGGCCTCGACGCCGATCTCGACGGCAACCGGCTGACCGGCGCCCTGACCTATGTCGGCGGCGACCGGCCCGGGATCGGCGCCCGGCTGATGCTCAGCCGCCTCGACGTCGACGCCTACCGCCCGGCCGGCGCACCGCCGCTTTCCGACCTGCTGCGATCCGACCCCGCGCTGCGGGACCGCCTCCTGGCGGCGCTGACCGGGGCCGACGTCAATCTCGACGCCACGGTCGACGCCGCCTCGGTCGATGGCGCCGCCTTCACCGGCCTCAGGCTCGAGGCGACGATGGCCCAGGGCGCGCTGACCATCCACAGCGGCCGGGTCGAGGGGCCGGGCGGGGCGGGGCTCAGCCTGAACGGCGCCGTCGGCCGGCTCGCCGGCCTCGGCGACATCGACCTGCAGGCGACGCTCGAGGCCCAGGACCCGCCGGCGCTCCTGCGCGCGCTGCGCCTGCACGGGGCGGTGCCGACGCCGTCCGCGGGCCCGCTCAAGGCCTCGCTGCGGCTGCGCGGCGACCCGGCTTCGCTCTCGGTCGACGGCACGGTCGACGCCCTCGGCGGCACGGTGGCGCTGGGCGGCAGCCTGTCCGACGCGGCGACCGCGCCGCACGCCGCGCTCGGCCTGCGCCTGACCCATCCGGACCTGCCGGGGCTGCTGCAGCGGGTCGGCGAGGGCGGTCTGGCGGCGCCCGATCTCGGCGGCATCGACCTCTATGCCGATGCCGACTGGGCCGGCGGCCGGCTGCGCCTCGACAACCTGCAGGGCACGGTCGGCCCGGTGTCGCTGGGCGGCACGGCCGAGCTCGACGCGGGCGGGGCCCGGCCGCGCCTGGCGGTGTCGCTGCGCACCACGGCGCTGCCGCTCGACCGGCTGCTGACCGGGCCGTCCGGCGACGCCGCCGGCCAGTGGTCGGCGCGGCCCTTCGACCTGGGCGGCCTGGCCCGGATCGACGGCAATCTCGACCTCGACGCGGCGGCGGTCTCGCTCGCCGGCTGGACCCTGGACCAGCCGGAGCTGCACGCCCGGCTCGATCAGGCCGGGCTGACGCTCGACCGGCTCTCGGCCGGCGTGGCCGGCGGCCGGCTCGGCCTGAACGGCCGGATCGACTGGCCGAGGGACAATGCAGGCGGGCCGCGCTGGTCCGGCCATGCCGATCTGGTCGACGCCGACCTCGCCGCCGTGTTGCGGCAGTCGGCCGGCCCGCAGGGCCTGGCCGGCCGGCTCGATCTCGGCCTCGACGCCACCTCGGCCGGCAACAGCGTCGCCGGCCTGGTCTACGGGCTGGACGGCAAGGGGCTGGTGGCGGTGCGCGACGCGACGCTGGCCGGCATCGACCTCGCCGCGGCCGAACGGCTGCTGGCCGATCCGGGGCTGCCGGGCGCCTTCCTCGAAGGGCTGCGCGCCGCCTTCGCCGGCGGCAGCACCAAGGTCCCGGCGATCAACGCCACCTACGCCATCGCCGACGGCACCGCGGCCTCGACCGATCTGCGCCTGGTCACCGACGCGGCGGTGGGCACGGGCGGCTTCACCCTCGACCTGCCGCGCTGGCGGCTCGATCTCGGCCTTGATGTCGTCTTCCGCGCCCATCCCGACGTGCCGGCGGTGGGGCTGCGCTTCGACGGCACCCCCTCGGCCCCGGTGCGGCGGCTGGAGACCAAGGCGCTGGAGGACTGGGCCGCCGCCCGCGCCGCCGTCCGGCCGACCGAACCGGCGCCGGCGGCTCCGGCCGAGCCGCCTCCGGAGACACCGGCGGAGCCGCCCCCGGGACCCTGATCCAAGGCGCGGCGCCGCTCGCTTTCGCCAGCCCTGCATGATCTTGCAGCTAGACGGCGGCCGGGCCGGTCGGCTGAGTGTCCGCGCCGGATGCAATCGGTCGTGGGGGCGGCATGGGCATCTACTCCGTATGGCCGTATGTCGTGCTCATGCTCGCCGTCTTCGCCATGGTGGCGGCGCTGCCGGTCTTTCGGCTTGCCGACGAACCGCCGCCGCGCGGCCGGCGGACGGCGACGCTCGACGGGCTGCGCGGCTTCCTCGCCCTGGGCGTCTTCGCGCACCATCTGGTCATCACCCACCGGTACATCGGGACCGGGACGTGGGGGCTGCCGCCGTTCGGCGTCTACACCCAGCTCGGGCAGGCCGGCGTCGTGGTCTTCTTCATGATCACCGGCTTCCTGTTCTGGGGGAAGCTGCTCGACGACAAGGGGCGCCCGGACTGGACCGGGCTCTATGTCGGCCGCGTGTTCCGGATCGGCCCGATGTACCTCGTGGCGGTCGGGCTGATGCTCGCCATCGTCGCCTGGCGCACCGGCTTCGCGCTCCGGGAGCCGGTCTGGACCGTCGCCGCCGATGCGCTGCACTGGCTGGCGCTCGGCCTCCTGCCGCTCCAGCCCGACGTCAACGGCTATGCCGGGACCGGGCTGATCCTGGCGGGGGTGACCTGGACGATCTTCGTCGAATGGCTGTTCTACGGGGCGCTGTGGCCGCTCGCCCGCCTCGCCCGCGGGGCCCCCTGGGCCCGGCCGTTCCGCTTCGCCGGCGGCGGCCTGCTGCTGTGCCTGCTCGCCCTGGCGGCCGCGGCCTCCTCGACGACGTCGATGTCCGAGCCGACGCCGGCGCTGGCGATCGCCATGCTGGCCACGGTCGTCGCCGCCTTCTTCTCCGGCATGGTCGCGGCCTGCCTGGTCCGGCGCCCCGCCCGGCCGCGGCTTCCGGCACGGGTCGGCTCCGGGATCGCCCTGGCCTGCCTGGGCCTGGTGTTCCTGGCCTTCGACACCATGCTGGGCCCCGTCCAGATCGTCCTGGTCTCGGCCTTCTTCTATCTGGTCTGCGACGGGGCCACCCTGTTCGGCCTGCTGTCGACCCGCCCGGCCCGGCGGATGAGCGCGATGAGCTACAGCCTCTACCTGATGCAGGGGCTGGTGCTGACGCTCGTCTTCGCTGTGCCGCCGGTCCGGGACTTCGCCATGGCCGGCCCGGCCCGGTTCTGGCTGGTCGGCGGCCTGTGCGCCGCGCTGCTCGTGCTGGCCTCGGCGGCGACGTATCGCGTCGTCGAGAAGCCGGGCATCGCACTGGGGCGGCGGCTGCGGTCCCGGCTGGCCGGCCCGCCCCGGTCTGCGGACGGTCTGCGCGGCGCAACCGCTCCGTAGCGGCCTCCGCGGGGCACGGACCGCGACGGATCCCGTCCGGCCTGCGCAGGCTCACCGCCCGATCACGCAGTTGATCCACAGCACCACGGCCTGGGATTCGGCCGAGGGGTTGGCGAAGCGGTGCGGCCGGCGGCTGGCGAAGCGGAAGCCGTCGCCGGCCGCCAGCGTCCAGCTCTCGGCGTCGACCGTCAGCGCCATCTCGCCCTCCAGCACCGTGCCGGCTTCCTCGCCGGCATGGGTGTAGAACTCGTCGCCGGTGCTGGCGCCCGGCTCCATGGTCACCAGGAACAGGCTCAAGCCCCCGTCGCCGGCCGGGCTCAGCAGCTGCTTGGTGATGCCCGACCGCCACAGGTTCAGCCCCGGCCGCTCCGCCCGGCGCATCACCACCGGGTCGGCGCCCTCGGCCGGCGCCGGGCCGAACAGCCCGGCCAAGCCGACGCCCAGCACGTCGCCGATCGTGGTCAGCACCTTCAGCGAGGGCGAGGACAGGCCGCGCTCGACTTGGCTGACGAAGCCGATCGACAGGCCGGATCGGGCCGAGACCGTCTTCAGCGACAGGCCCTGGGCATGGCGCAGCGCCCGGATGCGGGCGCCCACGGTCAGGTCGATGCTCATGCGTGATCCGGTTTCATATAGGTGAAAATAGCTTGCCAAACGCGTCCGATTATGCCGATTTCATAATGGTGAAACCACTCCGGCATGCGGACCCGGTCCGCGCCAGCCGGCAATCCAGGACAGGGGGCAGGGCGATGCGGATCAGGACGCTCATCCAGGCTGCGGCGGCCATGGCGGCGCTGGCGGCGGCGACTCCGGCAATGGCGGAGGTGCTGAAGGTCGGGTCGACCCCGACCGGCGTGCCTTTCACCTTCCTCGACACCAAGACCAACACCATCCAGGGCATCATGGTCGACCTGATCGGCGCGGTCGGCCAGGAGGCCGGCTTCGAGGTGCAGATCGAGCCGATGGCGTTCTCGACCCTGATCGCCTCGCTGACCTCGAACAAGATCGACCTGATCGCGGCCGCGATGTTCATCAGCCCGAAGCGGCAGGAGGTGATCGACTTCTCCGCGCCGATCTACACCTACGGCGAAGGGCTGATCGTCCCCAAGGACGACACCAGGGACCACGCCACGCTGGCCGACCTCAAGGGCCTGACGGTCGGGGCGCAGGTCGGCACCACCTTCGTCGACGCGCTGCAGGCCAGCGGGCTGTTCGCCGAGGTCAAGGCCTACGACACCATCCCCGACATCCTGCGCGACGTGAATGCGGGCCGGATCGCGGCCGGCTTCGCCGACTATCCGATCCTGGCCTACAACCTGAAGGGCGGGGCCATCCCCGGCGTCCGCCTGGTCGAAAGCTACAAGCCGACCTCGATCGGGTCGGTCGGCATCGGGCTGCGCAAGGGCGACCAGGCGCTGCGCGACCGGGTCGACGCGGCGCTGGCCAAGCTCAAGGCCGACGGCAGCATCGACCGCATCCTGGCCAAATGGGGCGTGAAGCCGCAGGGCGCCTCCTGAGCCTCACGATGCAGAGCTTCCTCCGAGACGCGGCCGAGTTCCTGCCGATCCTGCTGCAGGGCGTCGGGCTGACGCTGGTGGTCACCTTCGGCGCGCTGGTGCTGTCGACCGTGCTGGGCCTGGTCTGGGCCGTGTTGCGGGTCTCCGGCATCGGCGTGCTGTCGGGGCTCAGCGCCACCGCGGTCAACGTGATCCGCGGCATCCCGATCATCGTCCAGCTGTTCTACCTGTACTTCGTGATGCCGGATCTCGGCGTGTCGCTGACCGCGCTGCAGGCCGCGATCATCGGCCTCGGCGTCGCCTATTCGGCCTATCAGGCGGAGAATTTCCGCGCCGGCATCCAGGCCATCGACCGCGGCCAGATCGAGGCGGCGCAGTCGATCGGCATGGGCTGGGGGCTGACCATGCGCCGGGTGATCCTGCCCCAGGCGGTGCGCATCGTGCTGCCGCCCTACGGCAACATCATGATCATGCTGCTGAAGGACTCGTCGCAGGCCTCGACCATCACGGTCGCGGAGCTGGCGCTGCAGGGCAAGCTGATCGCCTCGGCCTCGTTCAAGAACACCAGCGTCTTCACCCTGGTGGCGCTGATGTATCTGGCGATGAGCATCCCGCTGATCCTGCTGGTGCGCCACTTCGAGAAGAAGGCGGGCAAGCCGTGATCGAGCTCAAGGGCGTCCGCAAGCGGTTCGGCGCGGTCGAGGTGCTGAAGGGCATCGACGCCAGCGTGGCCAAGGGCGAGGTGGTCTGCATCATCGGCCCCTCCGGCTCCGGCAAGTCGACCATTCTGCGCTGCATCAACGGGCTCGAGACCTACGAGGCCGGCGAGATCCTGGTCGACGGCCGCCGGGTCGACCGCGCCGCCCGGTCGATCGTCGAGATCCGCGGCCGCGTTGCGATGGTGTTCCAGCGCTTCAACCTGTTCCCGCACCGCACGGTGCTGGAGAACGTGATCGAAGGCCCGGTCTTCGTGAAGAAGCAGCCGCGGGCCGAGGCGGCGGAGCGTGGCCGTGCCCTCTTGGCCCGGGTCGGCCTCGCCGACAAGGCCGAGGCCAGGCCGTCCCAGCTCTCCGGCGGGCAGCAGCAGCGCGTCGCCATCGCCCGCGCCCTGGCGATGCAGCCGCAGGCGATCCTGTTCGACGAGCCGACCTCGGCCCTCGACCCCGAGCTGGTCGGCGAGGTGCTGGCGGTGATGCGCGGCCTGGCCGAGGACGGCATGACCATGGTCGTCGTCACCCACGAGATGGGCTTCGCCCGCGAGGTCGCCGACCGGGTGCTGTTCATCGACGGCGGCGTGATCGTCGAGCAGGGGCCGGCCAAGTCGGTGCTGACCCAGCCCAGCCATCCGCGCACCCAGGACTTCCTCCGCCGGGTGCTCCATCCGCTCTGACATCGAGGCGAGACGTGGCCGACTATTTTCCGCTCGAACCCTCGCTCTGGGCCGCCACCGCGGCGCCCGCGCCCGAGACGCCGCCGCTCGCCGGCTCGACCACCGCGGATGTGGCGATCATCGGCGGCGGCTATGCCGGGCTGTCGGCGGCGCTGCACCTGGCCGAGCGCGGCGTGCGTCCGGTGCTGCTGGAGGCGCGGCAGATCGGCTTCGGCGGCTCCGGCCGCAACGGCGGCCAGGTCATCCCCGGGTTGAAGCACGACCCGGACGCGCTGGTCGCCATGTTCGGGGCGGAGCGGGGCGGCCGGCTGGCCGAGTTCGGCGGCGGCACCGCCGACCTGGTGTTCGACCTGATCGCGCGCCACGGCATGCCCGTGCCGCATCGGCGGGCCGGCTGGATCCAGGGCGCGCATTCGCCGGAAGGCCTGGCCGAGGCCGAGGCGCGGGCGGCGCAATGGGCCGGGCGCGGCGCGCCGGTGCGGCCGCTGGACAAGGCCGCGATCGGGCAGGCGTTGGGCACCGACCGCTATCTCGGCGGCTGGCTGGACGAGCGCGGCGGCGGCATCCAGCCGCTCGACTACGCCCGCGGCCTTGCCCGGGCGGCGCTCAAGGCCGGGGCCACGATCCACACCGGCACGCCGGTCACGTCGCTCGACCGGGCAGAGGGGCGCTGGCGCCTCGGCACCGGCGGCGCCACGGTCACGGCGGACCGCGTCCTGCTCTGCACCAACGGCTACACCAAGGGACTGTGGCCGCGGCTGGAGCAGACGATCATCGCCGCCAACTCCTTCCAGGTGGCGACCCGACCGCTGACCGACCGCGAGCGCGAGACGGTGCTGCTCGGCGGGCAGGTCAGCTCCGACACCCGCAAGCTGCTTCTCTACTTCCGGCTGGACCACCAGGGCCGCCTCTTGATGGGCGGCCGCGGCCCGTTCCGCGAGCCGAAGGGCGCGTCCGACTGGGCGCATCTCGAGCGGGTGGTCGGCAAGCTGTTCCCACAGCTTTCCGGCATCGCCGTCGAGCATCGCTGGTGCGGCCGGGTGGCGGTGACGCGGGACTACCTGCCGCATCTGCACGAGCTGGCGCCGGGCCTGCTGGTCGACATCGGCTGCCAGGGCCGCGGCGTCGGGCTGCAGACGGCGATGGGCCGGGCGATGGCGGACTACGTCGCCACCGGCGATGCCGATGCGCTGCCGCTGCCGCCGGTGCCGATCCGGCCCCTGCCGCTGCACGCCCTGCACCGGCTCTACGTCTCCGCCGTCATCACCTGGTACCGGATGAACGACGGCGGGCTCTAGCCCGCGAAGTGGCTGCCCGGCAGGCCGCGGCCGGCGTCCTTGATCTCGAACAGCCCGCCGGACAGCGGGTGCTGGCGCAGCGCCGCCTCCGACATTCCGGCCCGGGCGGTGGTGACGTAGAGCGTGGTCAGGCCGGGGTCGCCGAAGGCGCAGCTGGTGACATGCGGCGCCGGGATCGCGACGGCGCGGTCCAGCGTGCCGTCGGGGCGGAAGCGGCTGACCCGCGACCCGCCCCAATGCGCCACCCAGAGGTGTCCCTCGCGGTCGATGGTCATGCCGTCCGGCACGCCGTCGTCCTCGGCGAACAGCACGAAGGGCCGGCGGTTGGAGACGTCGCCCGAAGCCAGGTCGAGGTCGTAGGCATGGATCACCCGCCGGTCCGAATCCGCCTCGTACAGGATGCGCCCGTCGGGCGAGAAGGCCGGGCCGTTGGTGACGATGTAGCCGTCATCCATGCGGTGCCAGCGATGGTCGGGGTCGAGGCGATAGAAGGCGCCGGTCGGCTCGGTGCAGCCGAACTCCACGGTCCCGGCCCACAGCCGGCCCATCGGGTCGACCTTGCCGTCGTTGAAGCGGTTGCCGGGGCGGTCGGGCTCGGGGTTGCCGATCGGCGTGACCCGGCCTTCGGGCAGGTCGACCAGGTGGAAGCCGCTGCGCAGCCCGGCCACCAGCCCGCCGCGGCGGCGCGGCGCGATGAAGCCGATCGGCTCCGGCATCGGCCATTCCGCCTGCGCCCCGGTCGTCGGGTCCCAGCGCAGGATCCGCGGCTGCAGGATGTCGACCCAATAGAGCGCCTGCTCCTCCGCCAGCCACAGCGCCCCTTCGCCCAGCGTCGCCCCGGCCGCCCAGATGCAGACCGCGTCCTGACCCATCGCCGTCCCTTCCCGCTCTCGCTCCGGGCCGAATCGCCCGACGGCGATTGTGGTCAGAAATGCCCCGGGGTCCAGTCCGGCGTCTCGGCCCCGGCGGCCTTGCGCAGCGCCTCCAGCAGCGCCGGCGAGGGCCGGCTGGTGACCCGCAGCTTCTGCTGCCGCTGGAAGGCGGCGATGGCGTTCCGGGTCTTGCCGCCCAGCTGACCGTCCGCCGGGCCTGCGTCGTAGTTCATCATCGTCAGCAGCTGCTGGATCTCCCGCAGCTGCGCGTCGCCGGCCGGCTGGCCCGCCGCGGCGGCCGGCGGCGCGGGAACTGCGGGGGCGGCGGGAACCGTGGCGACCTGCTGCGGCGCCGCCGGCCGGGCCGCAGCCGGCGGCGGCGACCCCGGTGCTCGTCCCTCCGGCACGGCGGACCGCTCGATTGCGGTCGCCTCGGGCGCCGCGGCGCTCTGCCCGGGCCGGGCCGAGACGGGTGGCCGGGAAGCCGGGGCGCGGCCTTCCGGTACGGCGGATCGCTCCGCCGTCGCCGGCGGCTCCGGCGCGGTCTGTGCCGACCGGGCAGCGGGCGACGGGGAACCGGGGGCCCGGCCCTCCGGTGCGGCCGGGGGCTCCGCGGCGGCTGGCTCGGCCGCGGCGGTCCGCGC
>NZ_JBHYMS010000084.1:0-23233 GCF_042743185.1 Inquilinus sp. NPDC058860
ATCTGCGCCTTGACGACATACACGGCGCCGCCGAGACCCTCCGCCACGCGCACCGCCTCCTCCGGCGTGTACGCCACCCCGCCGCGCGGCACCGGTACGCCATAGCGCCCCAGCAGCCCCTTCGCCTGATATTCGTGGATGTTCATGGACCGTCCGTCCTGGGTGAGAGCGCGGCGCCTGAGGCCGCCCGCGAAACGGGCGGCACAATAGCATCTGAATCTCAGGGGGCAACCGAGTCGCTGCAATGCAGCATGCCGCGGCACGCAAGGCGTTGATTGCCGCCGGTTTCGCGCCATCATGGTTGCAACGGTCCGGAACCGGGGAGGGCGCGGCGATGTACAGGCTGTACTGGAACAAGGACACCGGCGCCTTCGCCCCCGATGTCGTGCTGCGCCTGGCCGGCGCGCCCTGCGAGCGGATCCGGGTCGACCACAAGGCGGGCGAGCACCGCCATCCCGACTATCTGCGCCTGAACCCGATGGGCGAGATCCCGACGCTGGTGCTGCCGGACGGCACGGTGCTGACCGAATCGGCGGCGATGATCCTGCATCTGGTCGACGCCCATCCTGAGGCGGGGCTGGCGCCGCCGCCGGGCAGCGCCGACCGCGCCCGCTTCGACCGCTGGCTGGTGTTCATGGCGGTGAACCTGTACGGCGCCGCGCTGCGGCAGGCATATCCCCAGCGCTACACCGCCGACCCCACTGGCGCGCCGGGGGTGAAGGAGGCGGCGGATCGCGCCGTCGACCGCTACTGGGCCCTGGTCGCCGACGCCCTCGCGCCCGGCCCGTTCCTGCTCGGCGACCGGCGGACGGCGGCCGATCTGTACCTGCTGCTGCTGCTGACCTGGTACGACTTCCGCGAGGAGATGACGCCGCTCAGCACCATCTGGGACCGGCTGCTGGCCGATCCCGTGGTGGCCGAGGCCTGGACTCTCTACTTCTCCGGCTGAGCCGCGGCGCGGCGCTCCAGTATCGGGTCGACATCCATTCTATATTGTCTGGCAAATGGCAGGGATGGCTTTGTCCGACGAAGAGTTCGTTGGACTGTTACTGTATAACATCAAGTCATCCGAAGACATTCCGAGCAAATTGCCCTAAATCTGTAATGTTGACGCCGATCGCGATGCTGCCGGACAGTGCTGGCAAGTGGGGAGGCTGGCCGGAGCGAGGCCATTCGATTGCGATCCGGGCGGCCATAAGCCCCACCGCAAACGACGAAGGGGGACCATCGTGAGAACGCGTCATCTGGCGGCCGCCCTGCTGGCGACCGCCATCGCCATTCCTGCGTCTTCGGCCCTCGCCGCCACGGACACCGCGACCTCCGCCGCGTCGGCGTCCGCGGCATCCGCCAGCGCCGCCCAGCGCGGCCTGATCGGCGACCTGATCACCGCGCTGATCAGTGCCGACCTGCAGCGGGCGGTCACGGTCGACGGCATCCGCCGGCACCTGACCGCGCTGCAGGCGATCGCCACCGCCAATGGCGGCAACCGCGCCGCCGGCCTGCCGGGCTACAAGGCCTCGGTCGACTATGTGAAGCAGCGGCTGCAGCGCGCCGGCTATCGGGTCACGCTCCAGCCGTTCCAGTTCGACTTCTTCCTGGAGACCGGCACGCCGGAATTCGAGCGGGTGTCGCCGTCGCCGCGGACCTACACGGCCAACACCGATTTCGCGACCACGCTCTATTCCGCCTCGACCGAGGTCACCGGCCGGGTGGTGCCGACCAGCAACATCGTGCTGCCGCCCACGCCGGAGCCGAGCTCGGCCAGCGGCTGCGAGGCCGCCGACTATCCGCCGGAGACGGCGGGGGCGATCGCCCTGATCCAGCGCGGCACCTGCACCTTCGCGCAGAAGGCGGAGATGGCGGAGGCGGCCGGCGCCATCGGCGTCATCATCATGAACGAGGGCCAGCCGGGCCGCACCGATGTGATCGAGGGCGTCGGCCTTGGCGCGCCCCGGCCGTATCCGGGGGTCTTCACCACCTTCGAGGTCGGCAACGAGCTGTACACCCAGGCCCAGTCCGGCCCCGTGACCGTCCGCATCAAGGTCGAGGCCATCAACGAGCCGCGGACGACCTGGAACGTGATCGCCGACACCTGGTCCGGCAATCCGAACAAGATCGTCACGGTCGGGGCGCATCTCGATTCGGTGCAGGTCGGCCCGGGCATCAACGACAACGGCAGCGGCACCGCCGCCAATCTCGAGGTCGCCGAACAGGTGGGCCGCCGCCAGCTGCTGCTGCGCAACAAGGTGCGCTTCGCCTTCTGGGGCGGCGAGGAGCTCGGGCTGCTCGGCTCGACCCATTATGTCTCGACGCTCAGCGATGCCGAGAAGGCGAAGATCCTGCTGAACCTGAACTTCGACATGGTCGGATCGCCGAACTACGTGCGCTTCGTCTATGACGGCAACAGCTCCGACACGCCGGATGCCGGGCCGGACGGCTCGGGCCTGATCGAAAACGTCTTCCTGGCCCATTTCGCCCGGAAGAACCTGGCCACCGCCCCCACCGCCTTCGACGGCCGGTCCGACTACGGCCCGTTCATCGAGAACGGCATCCCGGCCGGCGGCCTGTTCAGCGGCGCCGAGAACGTCAAGACCGAGGCCGAGGCGCGGATCTATGGCGGCACCGCGGGCCAGCCCTACGACGCGTGCTACCACGCACCCTGCGACGGCATCGCCAACATCAGCAACACGGCGCTGGACCAGTTCAGCGACGCGATCGCGAACTCGGTGATCGTGTTCGGGATGCGGCGCGACCCGGTGGTCGATACCGGGGAGTTCGCAGCCTCGGCCGCCAAGCGCGCCACGTCGGCCAAGCGCAGCCCGCTGTTCAAGGGCGCGCTGACCATCCGCTGAGAGCGGGGATCTGACGATCGGGGCCGGGCCAAGCGCCCGGCCCTCTTTATCCGAGGGCGCGGCCGGTGTCGGGGTCGAACAGGTGCAGCTGGTCCTCGGGCACGGCGAAGGCCAGGCGGTCGCCGCCGCGCACCGGCACCACGCCGGGCAGCCGGGCCAGCAGCGTCGTGCCGTCGCCCAGCCGGCCATGCACCACCGTGTCGGCGCCCAGTGCCTCGACCAGCTCGACCGCCACCTCCAGCCGATGCTCCGGGTCGGACGGGCCGTGCAGGTCGAGATGCTCCGGCCGGATGCCGGCCACGACCTTGCGCCCGCCCAGCCCGCCCGCCCGCCGGGTGGCGATGCGCTGGCCGCCGGGCAGCACCACGCCGGCGCCGTCCGCCGCCACCTCGGCCGGCAAAAAATTCATCGCCGGCGAGCCGATGAAGCCGGCGACGAAGACCGAGGCGGGCTTCAGGTAGATGTCGAGCGGCGGGGCGATCTGTTCGGCCGCGCCGCCGTTCATCACCATGATCCGGTCGGCCAGGGTCATCGCCTCGACCTGGTCGTGGGTGACGTAGAGGCTGGTGACGCCGAGGCGCGACTGCAGCCGCCTGATCTCGATCCGCATCTGGGTGCGCAGCTTGGCGTCGAGATTGGACAGCGGCTCGTCGAACAGGAACACCGCCGGCTCGCGCACGATGGCGCGGCCCATGGCGACGCGCTGGCGCTGGCCGCCCGACAGCTGCCGCGGCTTGCGCTCCAGGAGAGCCGACAGCTCCAGCGTCTGCGCCGCCTCGCGCACCCGCCGGTCGATCTCGGCCTTGGACAGGCCCTGGATGCGCAGCCCGTAGGCCATGTTGTCGTAGACCGACATGTGCGGGTACAGGGCGTAGTTCTGGAACACCATGGCGATGTTCCGGTCCTTCGGCTCGAGCCTGTTCACCACCCGGCCGCCGATCGCGATGTCGCCGCCGCCGATGCTCTCCAGCCCGGCCACCATGCGCAGCAGGGTGGACTTGCCGCAGCCGGACGGGCCCAGCATGACCAGGAACTCGCCGTCGGCGATGGCGCAGTCGATGCCCTTGATGGTCTCCTGCGCGGCGCCGGGATAGGTCTTGCGGACCTGGCGGATCTCGACGGTGGCCATTATTTCTCGCTCTCGATCAGGCCCTTCACGAACCACCTCTGCATCAGCAGGACGATCACGACCGGCGGGATGATGGCGAGGATGGTGGTCGCCATCACCAGGTTCCATTCGGTGTCGGCGTCGGTGAAGGAGATCATCTTGCGCAGGGCGATGATGATCGTGTTCATCCGGTTGTCGTTGGTCACCAGGAGCGGCCAGAGATACTGGGTCCAGCCGTAGATGAAGGTGATCACGAACAGCGCCGCGATGTTGGTGCGGGACAGTGGCAGCAGGATGTCGCGCAGGAAGCGCAGGGGCCCGGCGCCGTCGATCCGCGCCGCCTCCACCAGCTCGTCCGGGATGGTCAGGAAGAACTGGCGGAACAGGAAGGTGGCGGTGGCCGAGGCCATCAGCGGCACGGTCAGCCCGGCATAGCTGTCGAGCAGGCCGAGATCCACGATCACCTGGTAGGTCGGCACGATGCGCACCTCGACCGGCAGCATCAGGGTGACGAAGATCATCCAGAAGAACACCAGCCGCAGCGGGAAGCGGAAGAACACGATGGCGTAGGCCGACAGCAGCGAGATCGTGATCTTGCCGACCGCGATCGCCAGCGCCACCACCGTGGTGTTCCACAGCACCCGGACCATGTCGACGCCGCCGATCTTGCCCGATCCGCCGAACAGCGCGCCGCCGTAATTGGCCAGGAATTCGCCACCCGGCACCAGCGGCAGCGGCGGCGACAGGATCGCCTGGGTCGGATAGGTCGAGGCGACGAAGGTGTACCAGACCGGGAAGGCGACCAGCACGATCCCGACGATCAGGACGAAATGGGCCAAGAGCGTGCCGAGCGGCCGGTTCTCGATCATGCGTAATGCACCCGGCGCTCGACATAGCGGAACTGGACGAAGGTCAGCGCGATCACCAGCACCATCAGGATCACCGACTGGGCGGCCGAGACGCCCATCTGCTGGTTGACGAAGCCGTCATTGTAGACCTTGTAGACCAGGATCTCGGTCGACTTGCCGGGGCCGCCGCCGGTCACGGCGTGGATGATGCCGAACGTGTCGAAGAAGGCGTAGACGGTGTTGACCACCAGCAGGAAGAACGACACCGGCGAGATCAGCGGGAAGACGATGGTGCGGAAGCGGTGGGCCGGCCCGGCGCCGTCGATCGCCGCGGCCTCGATCAGGCTCTTCGGGATCGCCTGCAGCCCGGCCAGGAAGAACAGGAAGTTGTAGCTGATCTGCTTCCAGGCGGCCGCGGCCACCACCAGCGTCATCGCCTGGCCGCCGTTCAGCAGCGGGTTCCAGTCGAAGCCGGCCTGGCGCAGCAGCACCGCCAGCGTGCCCATCGACGGGTTGAACAGGAACAGCCACAGCATGCCGGCGATGGCCGGGGCGATGGCGTAGGGCGACAGCAGCAGGGTGCGGTACAGCCCCTGGCCGCGCACCACCCGGTCGGCCATCACCGCCAGGAGGAGCGCGACCACCAGGGCCGAGACCGCGACCGCCAGCGAGAACACGACGGTGACCTGCAGCGAGTTCAGATAGGCCGGGTCGGCCAGCACCCGGCCGAAATTGTCCAGCCCGACGAAGCGGGTCCTGAGGCCGAACGGGTCCTCGCGCAGCATCGACTGGCGGATCGCCTGGGCGGCCGGCCAGAAGAAGAACACCAAGGTGATCGCGATCTGCGGCGCGACCAGCAGATAGGGCAGGACCCTGTTCGGGAAGATCGCGCGACGGTTCATGCGGGGCTTACAGGTCCGCGGCTTCCTTGATCGCGGCGTTGGCGCGCTGGACCGCCTTGTCGAGCGCGGTCCTGGCGTCCTGCTGGCCGTTCAGCATCAGCTCCAGCTCCTCGTTGATGATGTCGCGGACCTGCGGCAGGTTGATCACCCGCACGCCCTTTGAATTCTCGGTCGGCGCCTTGCCCATCATCTGCAGGATCGGGATCTCGCGGCCCGGATTCTTGTCGTAGAAGCCGGACTTCTTGGTCTCGTCATAGGCCGCCATGGTGATCGGCAGGTAGCCGGACTTCTGGTGCAGCCGGGCCTGGATCGGGGTCTGCGACAGGAACTCGAAGAACTTGGCCACGCCCTTGTATTCGGCGTCCGGATGGCCGGCCAGGACCCACAGGCTGGCGCCGCCCGGGATGGTGTTCTGCGGTGCACCCGCGGCTTCCGGATAATAGGGCAGCGTGCTGGTGCCGTAGTTGATGCCCGACTTCACCACGTCGCCCAGCCCGCCCGAGGATTCGGTCATCATGGCGCATTCGCCGCTGGTGAACTTGATCTTGGCCTCGGAGGTGCGGCCGCCATAGGAGAACACGCCGGCCTTCTGCAGGTCGGCGATGGTCTGGAAGTGGCGGACGTAGAGGTCGCTGTTGATCAAGAGCTGCGGGTCCAGCCCGGCCAAGCCGTTCTGCTCGGTGGCATAGGGCACGTTGTTCCAGGCGGCGAAATTCTCCTGCTGGATCCAGGTCAGCCAGGTCGAGGTGAAGCCGCAGGGCCAGCCCGCCGCCTTGATCTTCTTCGCCGCGTCGAACAGCTCCGGCCAGGTCTTGGGCGGCGCGTTCTCGTCCAGCCCGGCCTTCTTGAAGGCGTCCTTGTTGTAATAGAGGATCGGCGAGGAGCTGTTGTAGGGGAAGGAAAGCAGTTCGCCATCGGCGGTGCTGTAGTAGCTGACCACGCCGCCGAGATACTGCGACTTGTCGAAGGTGACGCCGTCGGCCTGCAGCACCTTGGCCACCGGGACCACGGCGCTGGACGCCGCCATCATGGTGCCGGTGCCGGCGTCGAACACCTGCAGGATGTGCGGCGGCTGGCCGGCGCGGTAGGCGGCGATGCCGGCGTTCAGCGTCTCCGGATAGGTGCCCTTGAACACCGGCACGACCTTGTAGTCGGCCTGGCTGTCGTTGAACTCCTTGGCCAGGGTCTCGACCACCTCGTTGTTCGCCCCGGTCATGGCGTGCCACCACTGGATCTCGGTGGCGGCGAAGGCGGGCAGGCTGAAGGTCAGGGCCGCGGCGGCGGCGGCCGTGGCAAGGCGCAATCTCATGGCGACTCTCTCCCCGAATATCTTGGCTCGGCGCTCTCAGGGCGCCGCATCCCCGCACCATGCCAGCGCGGCGGGGCTTTTGCGACAATTTTCATATCCGCGCATCGAGGCGCGCAAACGCGCCCCGCGGGATTGGTCAGCGCGGCGCCCCCCGGGCGCGCTTCACCGCCTTCTGCCAGCCCTCGTACAGCCGGCTGCGGGTGCCGGCCGGCATCGACGGCTCGAACAGCCGGTCGCGCTGCCAGGCCTCGGCCACCGCCTCGACCGAGGGGTAGACCCCGGCGGTCAGGCCGGCGAGATAGGCGGCGCCCAGCGCCGTGGTCTCGATCACCTTCGGCCGCTCGACCGGGGTGTCCAGCATGTCGGCCAGCATCTGGCACAGCCAGTCGTTGGCCACCATGCCGCCGTCGACGCGCAGGGCCTGCGGCCGGGCGCCGCCGTCGGCCGCCATCGCCTCCATCAGGTCGCGGGTCTGGAAGGCCACCGCCTCCAGCGCCGCGCGGGCGATATGGGCCGAGGTCGAATCCCGGGTCAGCCCCAGGATCGTGCCCCGCGCGTCGGGGTCCCAATGCGGCGCGCCGAGGCCGGTGAAGGCCGGCACCAGATAGACCCCGGCGGAATCCTCGACCGACCGGGCCAGGGTCTCGCTCTCGGCCGCGTTCTTGATGATCTTCAGCCCGTCGCGCAGCCACTGGATGGTGGCGCCGGCGCTGAAGATCGCGCCCTCGATGGCATAGGTCGGGCGGCCGTTCACCCGGTAGGCGGTGGTGGTCAGCAGGCGGTGCCGCGAGATCTTCGGCTTGTCGCCGATGTTGAGCAGGGCGAAGCAGCCGGTGCCGTAGGTCGACTTGATCATGCCCGGCTTGAAGCAGGCCTGGCCGAAGGTCGCCGCCTGCTGGTCGCCGGCGATGCCGGTGATCGGGATCGCGGCGCCGAACAGGATCTTGTCGGTGGTGCCGAAATGATGCGCGTTGTCGTGCACCTCGGGCAGCACCGCGCGCGGGACCCGGAACAGGGCCAGGAGCTCGTCGTCCCAGTCCTGGGTCCGGATGTTGAACAGCATGGTGCGGCTGGCGTTGGTGGCGTCGGTCGCATGCACCCGGCCGCCCGTCAGCCGCCACAGCAGGAAACTGTCGACCGTGCCGAAGGCCAGCTCCCCGGCCTCGGCCCGCCGCCGGGCGTCGGGCACGGTGTCGAGCAGCCAGGTCAGCTTGGTGGCGGAGAAGTAGGAATCGATGATCAGCCCGGTCTTGGCCTGGACCGCGGTCTCGTGCCCGGCCGCCGCCAGCTCGCGGCAGAATCCCGCGGTGCGCCGGTCCTGCCAGACGATGGCGTAGTGCAGCGCCCGGCCGGTCTGGCGGTCCCACAGCACCGCGGTCTCGCGCTGGTTGGTGATGCCGATCGCGGCGATGTGGTCGGCGGTCAGCCGGGCGCGGGCGACGGCGTCGCGGCAGGCCGAAACGGTGTCGGCCCAGATCCCCTCCGGGTCGTGCTCGACCCAGCCGTCGGCCGGGTAGATCTGGCGCAGCTCGCGCTGCGCGCTGGCCACCGGCCGGCCCTGGACGTCGAACACGATCGCCCGGGTCGATGTCGTCCCCTGGTCGATCGCCAGGACATATGTGCGTCGCCGCATCTGTCTTCCCTTGTCCCGACCATGTTCGGCCCGACCATGTTCGGAAAGCACTATCCGAAGCGCGTTTCCGAACGTCAATGCACCACCCACCGGCTCCGCGGCGGCGGAATCAGTCCGTCGCCTCAGTCCTCCGGCGCCTCCAGCGCCGCCGCGTCCGGCGCATCCACCACCGCCCGGCACAGCCCCGACGCGAAGCCGGCCCGGGCCAGGACGGCCATGTCGCGCATCCGATGCGCGGCGCGGTCGGCCCCGGCCCGGAACGGTCCCAGCCGGCGCCGGCGCGCCAGCCGGATCGCCGCCGCCCGGTCCGGATCATCCCCGGGCGCGCCGCCATACAGGGACAGGGCCTCGGCCGCAACTGTCTCGTCGATGCCGGCCTCGCGCAGCTTGACCCGGATCGCCCGGGTCGACCGGCCGCGCCGGGCCAAACCGGCGATCCGCATCTCGGCGAATTGCGCGTCGTCCAGCAGCTTCGACCGGGCCATGCGGTCGAGCAGTGCCGCGATCCGGGCCTGCACGGCCTCGACATCGACCTCGGCCCCGGCCTGCTGCGCGCGCCAGATCCGGCGCTGCAGCACCCGGCGCAGCTGGCCGGTCGAGGCGGCGTAGCGGCCGAGATAGTCCAGCGCCGCCCGCTCCAGGGCGGCGTCGTCGAGCGCGGGCGGGCGGCGGGGCGGTCGGTCCATGCGCGACACTGCCGCGTCGGGGTGGTCGGTGCCAAGCCGTCTCTTGAGCCGACCCGTGCCTTCCGCCGACACCGGCAGGCCGCATGCCTCGAAATGCCGGCACGTTTCGAGCGGTGCGTATACGCACAACGGATGTCGGGGATTCAGGAATCCCGTCCGGTCACGCGCTTCCCAAATTCTGCTCGTCAAGGTCACGAGACGAAGAGGCGACATGTACGAAGCGATCAAATGGCCGGAGGACATGACTCCCAGCCGCTCCCCTATTCATGTCACCAACGAGCTGGAGGTCGCAGCCTCCCCTGAAACGATCTGGTCCCTGCTCGTGGACCCTGTCGCCTGGCCCAGCTTCGATCCGGAGCTGGGCTTCGCGCCGGTCTGGCTGGGGGCGCTGGCCGAGGGCGGCGCGCTCGTGCAGGCGCGCGGCCGCGCATGGACCCAGCTCATCTTCCAGGACCTGTTCAAGAAGGCGTCGTGACCGATGTACGACCATGTGATCTGGCCCGAGCGGTATGACCCGAAAACCTCGGCCATCTACGCGCTCAACGACATCGATGTGAAGGCGCCGCCCGAAGTGGTCTGGAAGCTGCTCGTCGATGCCGAGAACTGGTCGAGCCACTTTCCTGCTGAAGATCAGGTCAGGATCCTGACCGGCGAGCCGGAGCTGGCGCTCGGCACCCGATACAGCCGGGTGACGGTCGGCTTTCCGATGAGCCTCGTCGTGACGGAGTGCGTGCCCGGCCGAAGGCTCGCGTGGTCGACGACAGTCGACGGCGACGAGACCGGCTCGAGCGCCTATCACGGCTGGGTGATCACGCCCACGGCTGATGGCTGTCACCTGCTGACCGAGGAGACGCAGCAGGGCCCGTGGTTCCTCGACATGATCGGGCGCAGGCATCCCGGCGCGCTCTACCGCTATCACCAGGAATGGGTCGAAAGCCTCGCCCGCGCAGCGGAGGCGCAAGCGGCGAAGACGGCGGGATGACACGCTCGTCCCGAAGCCCCGCACACTCGGAGATGAATGGCATGAAGATCGAACTCGAGGGCCGCAAGGCGATCGTCACCGGCTCCACCGCCGGCATCGGCCGCGCCACGGCGGAAGGGCTGGCCCGTGCCGGCGCATCGGTCGTCGTCAACGGCCGTGGAAACGCCCGCGTCGACGAGGCGGTGCGGCAAATGCGGCAAGCCTTTCCCGACAGCGACATCTCCGGCGTCGCCGCCGATCTCTCGACGGCGGCGGGCGCCGAGGCCGTCTTCGCGCAAGCGCCCGACGCCGATATCCTCGTGAACAACGTGGGTACCGCTCACATCCGGGACTACAACGGCATCGAGGACATCGCGAAGATCCCCGACGAGGACTGGCTTGGCCTGTTCCAGCTGAACGTGATGAGCGGCGTGCGCATGACGCGCCACTACCTGCCGCGCATGGTGGAGAAGGGCTGGGGCCGCGTCGTGTTCGTCAGCAGCGAGTCCGCGGTCAACATCCCCAAGGAGATGCTCGACTACGGCATGACCAAGACCGCGCAGCTCGCGGTCTCGCGCGGGCTTGCCGAGGCGGTCGCGGGCACGGGCGTCACCGTCAACGCCGTCCTCCCGGGACCCACCCGGTCCGAGATCCTGGGCGGCTTCATGGCGAAGCAGGCCGACGCAAACGGAATCACGCAGCAGGAAGCCGAGCAGGGCTTCCTGAGGGCGATGCGTCCGACCACGCTCATCCAGCGCTTCGCGACAACCGACGAAGTCGCCAACATGATCGTTTACGCCTGCTCGGAGCTGGCTTCCGCGACGACCGGTGCTGCTTTGCGGGTGGACGGCGGCGTGGTCCGCTTCGTCGTCTAGCCAAGGACAGAACAAACACCATGGAAAGCCTGGGACGAGCCGAGGGACCCCCGCGAGGGGGGGAGGATAAAGCAACCCGATGCGATCGTGGGACAAGTGAGCCTCACTCCGATTCCGGTTGAGCCAGCTCTGCCTATCGCTCAATTTGTCTTCCCCACACGACGCCGGATAGGAGCCGATGCCCGAGACTGTGAAGACGTGGCTGGTCCGCAAGCCGATTTCGGCGATCCGATCCTTCCTCGAGATCGAGGCGGCGGGCGGCATCGTGCTGATGGTGGTGGCGGTGCTGGCCCTGATCGCCGCCAATTCGCCGCTGGCCGGCGCCTATGACGGCCTGCTGCACCTGCCGATCGGCCTGCGCATCGGCGAGCTGGCGCTCGAGAAGACGCTGCTGCACTGGGTCAATGACGGGCTGATGGCGGTGTTCTTCCTGCTGGTCGGGCTCGAGATCAAGCGCGAGATCCTGCAGGGCGAGCTGTCGTCGCGCGAGACGCTGATGCTGCCCGGCATCGCCGCCGTCGGCGGCGTGGTCCTGCCGGCCCTGATCTACGCCGTGATCAATGTCGGCGACCCGGCGGCGCTGCGCGGCTGGGCGATCCCGGCCGCGACCGACATCGCCTTCGCCCTCGGCGTGCTGTCGCTGCTGGGCAGCCGGGTGCCGGTGTCGCTGAAGGTGTTCCTGACCGCGCTCGCGATCATCGACGACGTCGCCGCGGTGGTGATCATCGCCCTGTTCTACACCGGCGACATCTCGCTGCCCTTCCTGGCCTGGGCCGCCGCCGGCGTGGCCCTGCTCGGCCTGTTCAACTGGCTCAGGGTGCAGGCGCTGTGGCCCTACCTGGTGGTCGGCGCCGTGGTCTGGCTGTTCGTGCTGAAATCCGGCCTGCACGCCACGCTGGCCGGCGTGGTGCTGGCGTTCCTGGTGCCGCTCGATCGCACCGCGGAGGACGAGGACGAGCCGCCCCTGCTGCGGCTGGAGCACGGGCTGCACGACGTCGTCGCCTTCCTGGTGGTGCCGGTCTTCGGCTTCGCCAATGCCGGCGTCTCCTTCGCCGGCGCCAGCCTGTCCTCGTTCCTCGAGCCGGTGCCGCTCGGCATCGCCGCCGGGCTGGTGGTCGGCAAGTCGCTCGGCGTCGGCGTCGCCGCCTGGGCGTCGATCCGCCTCGGCTTCGCGGCCCTGCCGGCCGGGGCGACCACGGCCCAGCTCGGCGGCGTCTCGGTGCTGGCCGGCATCGGCTTCACCATGAGCCTGTTCATCGGCGCGCTGGCCTTCGAGGATCCGGCGCTGCAGGCGGCGACCAAGATGGGCGTTCTGGCCGGTTCCCTGGTCGCGGCGGTGCTGGGCAGCCTGTGGCTGGTCGCAGTCAGCCGGCGGCGGCCGGTGCCGGCGGAGGAATGATCGCCAGCGGGGTGTAGACCCGCACCGCCTTGGGCAGCACCCGGAACCGGGCCGGGGTCTGGGTCGTGACCTCGCCGTCGGTGTTGACGTCGCGCGGCCGGCGGGTGCGGATCTCGACCGCGCGGCAGCGGAAGGCGTGCACCTCGTCCCAACGGCCATGCCTCCCGGCGCGGAAGGACGGATACATCAGCGCCAGCCACATCCAGTGGTCGACCTCGATCGAATAGACGTCGAGCATGCCGTCATCCGGCGCCGCGTCCGGGGCGACGGTCATGCCGCCACCGTAGAAGCGGCCGTTGCCGACCGCGATCTGGATGCTCTTGCCCCGGATCACCCGCCCGTCGTCGATCCGGATCTCGGCCGAGAAGCGCTCCAGCCGCCGCACCAGCCGCAGCGCCGCCAGGCCGTAGCCGAAGCGCCCCCAGCGCTTCTTGGTCTCGCCGTCCAGCGCCTTCGCCAGATCGACGCCCATGCCCAGGCTGGCGACGTTGAAGAAGGGGCGGCCATTGACCTCGCCCAGGTCGATGCCGCGCATCCGGCCATCGACGATGACCTGGGCGGCGGCCACCGGGTCGGCCGGCAGCTCCAGCGTCCGCGCCAGGTCATTGGCGGTGCCCAGCGGCAGGATGCCGAGCGGCAGCCCGGTCTCGATCAGCGCCGGGGCGGCATGGTTCAGCGTGCCGTCGCCGCCGCCGATGATGACGCATTCGACCGCGGCGGCATGGCGCCGGATCAGCGTGTCGACATCGTCGTGCAGCGGCCGCACCGGCTCGACCCCGCCCTCGGTCAGGGTGCGGATCACGGCGTCGAGGCCGGCCCCCGCCCGGCTGGCCTTCGGATTGACCAGGAACAGCGCCCGGCGTGCGATCATCGCATCGCGGCGATCGCCGTGCGGCGCGCCGGGGCGCCGGCCAGCTCGTCGATGATGGGGCAGTCGGGCTCGGCGTCGCCGGGGCACTGGCACACCAGCCGGCCCAGGCTCTCGCGCAGCGCCTCCAGCTCGCGGATCTTGTCGTCGATCTCGCCGATGCGGGCCGAGGCCAGGGCCTTCACCTGGGACGAGCAGCGCGTCGGGTCCTCGTACAGCGACAGCAGGGCGCGGCACTGCTCGATGGTGAAGCCGAATTCGCGCGACCGGCGCAGGAAGCGCAGCACCTCCAGCGTATGGGCGCCGTAGTCGCGGTAGTTGTTGTCGCGCCGGTCCGGCCGGACCAGCCCGATCTCCTCGTAATAGCGGATGGTCTTCGCCGGCAGGCCCGAACGCCGCGCCGCCTCGCCGATGTTCATCGCCGTCGTCTCTCCCTCGCCCCCGCGCAGTGGACCAAATCGGGCGCCCGCTGCCAAGCGCCGATGCGGCGCCGTCACGGACGAGGGGGAGAACGAATTCGGCCGCCCGTTGTTCCGGGCGTCCGCAGACGGTCGGGCCAGGGCGGGCTTCCGGCGGACCTCAATTCCGTGTCGAAGCTCCCGGGCTCGAATCGGCTTCGATCCCGGCGATCAGCTTGCGCAGCAGGGCCGCGAGCGCCGCGCGGTCCTGCGGGTCCAAGGCCTGCAGCAAGGCGGCTTCCTTGGCCATGTCCGCGCGGAAGGCCGCCTCGGCCCGCGCCGCGCCGGCCCCGGTCAGCACCACCAGCACGCTGCGCCCGTCCTGCGGCGACTTCTCGCGCCGGATCAGCCCCGCCTTCTCGAGCCGGTCCAGCCTGTGGGTGAGGCCGCCCGACGAGATCATCAGCGCGGTATACAGCTCCGTCGGCGTCAGCCGGTAGGGCGGCCCGGACCGGCGCAGGGTCCCGATCACGTCGAATTCGCCGCGGTCGAGGCCGAAACCGGCGAAGGTGGCCTCGATGCTGCCGCGCACCAGGTTCGACAGCCGGTAGGCCCGCCCCAGGATCGCCATCGCCTCGGTGTCCAGGTCGGGCAGCTCCCGCGCCCATTGCCGGCGCAGGCGGTCGACGTGGTCGCCATCCGCCAGGCCGTCGGTCTCTTCCACTCCGCCCGTCATCCCGTCCCTCTCCTGCGGCGCACCGCAGACGACACATACGCCTTCCGCTGTGGCCCGCCAATATATCTTGACGAGAAGACATCTAACTCATATATCTTCTCGTGAAGATAAATTTGCCGCTGCCGGCGTCGCGCAAGGGAGGAATTCGATGTTCCAGGTTCGTCGCCATCAGGAGCCGCAGCCGGGCCAGAGCCGGACGGTCCGCTTCGAGGGCCGCGATTTCGGCAGCCAGGTGTCGTTCTTCCTGGTCGACGCCGCGCCGGGCCAGGGAGCGGCGCTGCATGTGCACCCCTATCCGGAGACCTGGGTGGTCCGGAAGGGCGAGGCCGAGTTCACCGTGGGCGGCGAGACGATGAAGGGCTATCCGGGCGACATCGTCGTCGCCGCCGCCAACGTCCCGCATCGCTTCGTGAACTCCGGCGCCGGGCGGCTCGAGCTGATCGGCATCCATCCCCGCGACACGATCGTGCAGGCGCTGGTCTGAGACCGTCTGGAAATGCTACTGGCGCGGCCGTCTGACGGCGGACTCGAGCGCTTCCGGTGCTCACGGACTCAAACGTCCGCTGCGCGCCGGTTCTCGAAACCACCGCCAGCCGACTCACGCCAGCGCATTTCCAAACGGTCTCTAAGGCCAAGCCCCCAGAACCGCAGAAGGAGAGCTGCCGTGCCGAAGATGATCTTCGTGAACCTGCCGGTGACGGATCTCGCGGCCTCGATCCGCTTCTACCAGGCGATCGGCTGCGAGAAGAACGAGCAGTTCAGCGACGACCGGGCCGCGTCGATGGTGTGGTCCGACACCATCACCTTCCAGCTGCTGACGCAGGACTATTTCGCGACCTTCGCGCCGAGGCCGCTGGCGAAGCCGCGGGAGGCGATCGGCATGCTGATCGCCCTGTCGCGCGACAGCCGGGCGGAGGTGGACGCCATCACCGAGGCCGCGGCCGCCGCCGGCGGCAGGGCCGACATCCGCGAGCGC
The DNA here is from genome assembly GCF_042743185.1 of Inquilinus sp. NPDC058860. Taxonomy (NCBI): domain Bacteria; kingdom Pseudomonadati; phylum Pseudomonadota; class Alphaproteobacteria; order Rhodospirillales; family Rhodospirillaceae; genus Inquilinus; species Inquilinus sp. NPDC058860. The sequence goes on from NZ_JBHYMS010000084.1 coordinate 15,552, forward strand.
CAGGATCTGGGCTTCCTGTATGGCCGCAGCTTCGAGGACCCCGACGGCCATGTCTTCGAGCCGATCTGGATGGACATGCAGGCCGCGGCGGGCGAGTAGCGGACTCGCGCCACACTTGTCACTCCCCACTGTCCGGTATCCGGACCCAAGCTATCTCACGACCACGAACGATGAACGGCGAACGGCGCCTCGGCACGAGGCATCCGCCCGAATCCGGAGATAGCCATGACCACATCAACCGAGACCGGAAAGCCCGTCCTGCGCACGCCGCCGGTGGTGTCGCCGGAGGCGTGGGAAGCCGCCCGCCAGCAGCTGCTGGTGAAGGAGAAGGCCCAGACCCGCGCTCGCGACGCCCTGGCCGCGGAGCGCCGGCGGATGCCGTGGATGGCCGTGAAGACGGACTACGTGTTCGAGGGGCCTGCCGGCAAGGCCGGCCTGCTCGACCTGTTCGACGGCCGGCGCCAGCTGATCGTCTACCGCGCCTTCTTCGAGCCGGGGGTGTTCGGCTGGCCCGACCACGCCTGCCGCGGCTGCTCCATGGTGGCCGACCAGGTCGCCCACCTGGCCCATCTGAACGCCCGCGACACCACCCTGGTCTTCGTCTCGCGCGCGCCGCAGGCCGACATCGCACGGCTGAAGGCGCGGATGGGCTGGACCATGCCGTGGTTCACCATCACCGACAGCTTCGACGCCGATTTCGGCGTGGACGAGTGGCACGGCACCAACGTGTTCTTCCGCGACGCCGGCCGCGTGTTCCGCACCTACTTCATCAACAACCGCGGCGACGAGCAGATGGGAGGCACCTGGAACTACCTCGACATCACGCCGCTGGGCCGGCAGGAGGTGTGGGAGGACTCGCCCGAAGGCTACCCCCAGACCCCGACCTACAAATGGTGGAACTGGCACGACAGCTATGCCGAGGGCGCCGCGCCCGACAAGCGGTGGGTCGAGGTGTCGGACGCCGGCGAGGCGGCGTTCCGGAACCAGGAGGCGGGCAAGAAGCCCTGAGCCCGGGCCGGGGGATCCGGCGGGCGGCGACGGCCGGGCCGCCGGAAAGAACGTCACCGATGTCCCGGGTGGCGCCCGTCGATTCAATCGAACGGGATCGTGACGGTGATTCCCGGCGGGGGCGTCGGGGCGACCACGACAGGCGGACGCTCATAGTCGTAGGCGGGCGGACGCTCGTAGTAGACCCGCGGCCGGTACCGGCGCGGCCCGTCGCATTTCACCTCTTCCTTGTACTCGCCGTCATCCCATTTGCGCTCGTACTTGCAGCGGCCGTCGCGCCATTCCTGCTTGTAGTCGCCGCCGCGCCAGCCCCAGCCGTGGCCGCTCTCGTCCTTCCAGGGATCGGCCATGGCGGCAGCCGGCGCCAGGAGGAGCGCGGCCGCGACGGCATATTTCAGCACTTTGGACATCCTGATCTCGCCTCTCGGCATCGGGTCGAGCCCGTTCCCGCATGAAACAGGTGCCCTGGGCCAACGTTCCGGAGGCGCTCGCTGCTGATCGTTCACCGCGCCTCGAAAGGATCCCCGCCGAGGCGGGGCTGAGGGGCTCGTGGAAGGAGCTCTCATGCCCCTCGCCCATGACGATGCTGAGGCGCACTCTATTCCAGAATCTCTGATGGCCCCGCTTGCCGATCCGGTCAGGGCAGCATGTCGGACGCGGTGGTCGAGTCCCGCTCTCCGCCCCTTGCCGCCGCTCCCGGTTTCAGCCGGATCATGCATCAGCCGCCGAGCGCGCCCGTGATCCAGCTGCGGAACCGGCCGGCCAACACCACGATCTTCGCCCAGCTGGTGCAGCCGCACATGCGGGTCGAGATCGAGGCGACGGCCCGGCTGCCGCAGGCGGCGGGCCGATCGTCGGAGCCCGGTCCGAAACCGGAGTGTCGGGCCCTACCCGCGCGGGGCGTGCTTGTTCAGGATCCGCTGCAGGGTTCGGCGGTGCATCTTCAGCCGCCGCGCCGTCTCCGACACGTTGCGGTCGCACTGCTCGAACACGCGCTGGATGTGCTCCCACCGCACCCGGTCGGCCGACATCGGGTTCTCCGGCGGCGGCGGCAGCTTCTCGCCGGGATTCAGGAGGGCGGCCTCGATCTGGTCGGCATCGGTCGGCTTGGCCAGGTAGTCGACCGCGCCGGCCTTCACCGCGGCGACGGCGGTGGCGATGTTGCCGTAGCCGGTCAGCATGATCACCCGGCTGTCCGGCCGCGCCTCGTGCAGCACCGGCACGATGTCGAGCCCATTGCCGTCGCCCAGCCGCAGGTCCAGCACGGCGAAGGCGGGGGCGACGCGGCGGGCCAGGTCGATGCCGGTGGCCAGGCCGTCGGCGGTCACCACCTCGAAGCCCCGTTTCTCCATGGCGCGGGCCAGGCGGGTGCGGAAGGCGATGTCGTCGTCGACGATCAGGAGGCTCCTGGCCGCGTCGCGCGCCGGCAGCGGCGCCGGCTGTTCGGGGGTCAGGGTGGCAGGGGTGATGGTCATGCCCAAGTCCTTTCTTTCCTCTCAAATTTGTGTCGCGGCCACGCAACTGCAATAACCGCGCCCCCTTGCGGGCCATTCGAGAAGGACAATTGGGCCCCGCTGTGCTCGAGCAGCGTGGCCGCGATGAAGATGCCGAGACCCATATGGTCGCTGTCCTCGCCGCGGCCGGAGACATAGGGCTCGCCCAGCCGGCCCAGCAAGGCCAGCGGGAAGCCCGGTCCGTCGTCGACGATCTTCAGCACCACGGTCTTCGGTCCGTATTCGGCGCTGATCTCGACCCGGTTACGGGCGAATTGCAGCGCGTTCTGGATCAGGTTGCCCAGGCCGTGGATCAGCTCCGGCGTCCGCCGCAGCACCAGCGTCTGGCCCGGCGGGCCGTCGGCGGCGGTGATGGAGAGGCGGCGGTTCTCGGAATGCAGGTAGGTCTCGGCCGCCGCCCCGGCCAGCGCCGGCAGGCTCATCAGCCGGAACGGGTCCTCGTCGTCCGGCTCCGGCCGCCGCGCCAGCTCGGTCAGGATGTCGCGGCAGCGGTTCACCTCCTGCTCCAGAAGGGCGATGTCCTCGGCCATCGGGCTGTCGGCCGGCACGTCGCGCCGCATCTCCCGCGCGATCAGGGTGATGGTGCCGAGCGGCGTGCCCAGCTGGTGCGCCGCCGCCGCGGCCAGGCCGCCCAAGAGCGAGATCCGCTGCTCGCGCTCCAGCGCCAGCTGGGTGGCGCCGAGCGCGTCCGACACCTGCCGGGCGTCGGCGGCGACCTGCCAGACATAGTTCGAGATGAAGATGATGGCGATGCCCATCGCCAGGCCGACGCCGAGATGGTAGGGCGAGCCGCTGGAGGGCATGCCGCCCGGCAGCGGATAGTGCCAGAAGGCCAGCAGCACGACGCCGGCGATGGCCAGGCCGGTCAGCGTCACCGTGCTGCGGTAGCTGAGCAGCGTGGCCGAGACCGTCAGCGGCGCCAGCATCAGCACCACGAAGGGGTTCAGGAGGCCGCCGGTGAGGAACAGCAGCGCCACCAGCTGGCACATGTCGTAGCCGAGATAGAGGGCCGCGTCCCGCTCCATCAGGCGCAGCCGCCACTTGCCCTGGACGACGGCGGCGACGTTCAGCGCCACCGAGATGCCGACGATGGCCAGCGCCGGCCACAGCGGCAGCTCGTAGCCCAGCCAGTAATGCACGAACAGGATGGTGGCGGCCTGGCCGGCGACGGCGACCCAGCGGATCTTGATCAGGGTGATCTGGCTGATGCGCGCCCGCATGCGCCGGCCGGACACCGCCTCCGGCACCTCCGGCAGCGGGCGCAGCGCCGGGCCGCGCCCGGCCTCCGCCGCCGGATCGATCCCGGCCCCCTGGTCATTTTCGGAATGGCCGTCCATTCTCGCTCCATGCTCTCCGATGGCGTCATCATAGCGGAGCGCCTGTCCAAGCGCTTCCATCCCGGCGCCGCGCCCGCGGTCGACGGCATCTCCTTCGTGGTGCCGCGCGGCTCGACCGTCGCCCTTCTGGGCGGCAACGGCGCCGGCAAGACCACCACGATCTCGATGCTGCTCGGCCTGCTGCTGCCCTCCGGCGGCCGCATCACCGTGCTCGGCCATGACATGGCGCGGGACCGCTTTGCCGTCCTGCCCCGGATGAACTTCTCGAGTCCCTATGTCGATCTGCCGCACCGGCTGACCGTGCGCGAGAACCTGGCGGTCTACGCCCGGCTCTACGGCGTGCGCGACCGCCGCGGCCGCATCGCCGAGCTGGCCGAGCTGCTGGACCTGACCGGATTCCTCGACCGGCCGTCCGGTAAATTGTCGGCCGGGCAGAAGACCCGGGTGGCGCTGGCCAAGGCCCTGGTCAACGCGCCGGAGCTGCTGCTGCTCGACGAGCCGACCGCCTCGCTCGACCCCGACACCGGCGACTGGGTGCGCGGCATGCTGGAACGCTACCGGGCCGAGCGGGGCGCCACCATCCTCCTGGCCAGCCACAACATGGACGAGGTCGAGCGGCTGAGCGACCAGGTGCTGATGATGAAGGCCGGCAGGATCGTCGACCAGGGCTCGCCCGACCAGCTGATCGCCAAATACGGCCGCACCGACCTGGAGGAGGTGTTCCTCGACATCGCCCGCAGCCGCGGCGCGCTGGGCCAGGCGGCGCAATGACCGGGACTCCGGCTTCTCCGACCGCCCTGCGCGGCTCGGCCGGGGGCCGCATCACCGCGGTGATGCTGCGCCACCTCTACATCCTGCGCGGGTCGATGCCGCGGCTGGTCGAGCTGATGTACTGGCCGACGGTGCAGATGGTGGTGTGGGGCCTGATCACCGAAAGCCTGGCGCCGGCGATGAACTGGCAGGCCCAGGCCGCGGGCGTGCTGATCTCGGCGGTGCTGCTGTGGGACCTCTTGTTCCGGGCCCAGCTCGGCATGTCGATCTCCTTCCTCGAGGAGATGTGGAGCCGCAATCTCGGCCATCTCTTCGTCAGCCCCCTGCGGCCCTGGGAATGGGTGGCGTCGCTGATGGCGATGAGCCTGATCCGCACCCTGGCCGGGGTGGTGCCGGCCGCCCTGCTGGCGATCCTGCTGTACCACTGGAACATCTTCTCGCTCGGCCTGCCGCTGCTGGCCTTCTTCGTCAACCTGATCGTCACCGGCTGGGCCGTGGCGCTGGTGGTGCTGGCGCTGATCCTGCGTTACGGCATGGGGGCGGAGGGGCTGGCCTGGGCCATCGTCTTCGCCATCTCGCCGATCAGCGCGATCTACTACCCGGTCTCGGTGCTGCCCTTCTGGCTGCAATGGGTGGCCCTGACGCTGCCGCCGGCGCATGTGTTCGAGGGCATGCGCGGCCTGCTGCACGGCCAGGGCTTCGACACCGGCCATTTCCTCGCCGCGGCCGGCCTCAACGTCATCTGGCTCGCCCTCGGCTGCGCCGCCTTCCTCCGGGGCTTCCGCACCGCCCGCAACCGCGGCTCGCTGCTGCAGCAGGGGGAGTAGGGGGCTAGAAGAATCCCCGCACCCAGCCCAGCTCGCCCATCGCCTGCCAGACGGCGCCGGCGGCGATGGCGAGCAACAGGGCAGAGGCCGCGACGGCGACGCAGAGCAGGATGCCGTCCTCCTCCAGATAGGCGATCGCAAGCAGGGCGATCGCCAAGGCCGGCGGGACGTTGCTCAGGGGGATCGGGGCCAGCAGCAGCAGGTCAAGCAGCAGCACCGCCGGGCCGACCGCCCGCTTCGCCACCTCGAACGGCATCGGCCAGCGCGGATGGATGAAGCCCTCGATGGCGCGCAGCACCGGCACGGCGCGGCCGAGGGTGCGCGCCAGCCCTTCGGTCCGTACGCTGTGCTCGGCGACGCGGCGGGGGAAGGCCGGGCCGGCATGACCCAGCATCATCTGCACCGCCAGGATGGCCAGCAGCGGGGCGACGACGGCGGATACGCCCGGCATCGCCCCGAGCAGCGCCAGCAGCAGCATGACCAGGCCGAAGGAGCGGTCGCCCAGCCTGTTCACCAGCCGGCGCAAGGTCACGCGCTCGGCATCGGCGTCGTGCAGCAGGTCGTCGAGCAGGTCGGAGGTCGGGATCCGGGCCGTCATCTCGCCGGCAGGATAACCGAAGGCTCTCTTGCCGGCAGTCAATCCCGGACCGAGGCGTTCATACCGCCAGCCCCAGCCCGGCCCGGGCGATCCGGCAGGCGTCGTCGCCCGGCACGCAGTCGCGGCAGACCACCGGGCGGTCGGCATAGACCGCGCAGCTTGTGGAGCGGCCGATCTCGCCTTCCAGGGCGGTGCAGCGGTCGCCGTCGCAGCGCATCCGGGCATCGTCGCGATAGCGGCGGGGAACGCGCTCGATCTCGGCCGCGCTCTCGGTCCAGAACCGTGGCCACTCGCGGGAGAAGGCGCAGCAGGCGCCGCAGGCCTGGCAATCGAACGCCGCGGTCCCGGCGCGGGACGTCTCGCCCATCCCGGCCGCGGTCAGGCGCTGCGTCGCGTGCGCGGAGTGCGCTCCACGGGGTCGGCGCCGCGCGGCACCTCGGAGAGATCGGCCTCGGGCACCATGCGCTCCTCGGTCCCGAGCACGCTGCGCACCCGGTAGAGCCGGCCGGAGGATTCGCTCGGGTAATGCGCCACCACAGTGTAGGCGCCGGCGATGGCGGAGCTGGGGCTGGGCCGCCGCCAGATATAAACGGTGCTGCCCACGGCATATCGGTTGTCGGTCATTCCAGCATTTCTGCGCCCGGCGGGGAGCGCGGTGAGGGGGCGGCCCGTCATCGCGTCGCGGCCGGAACCGGCGGGACGCGCGTGATCGCAGGTGCGCTCCGTCGCCACGGGCACTCTGCGCATCAGGCTCTCAATAAATCCTGAGAAAAAGCAATTTAGAGTGAATCCAGGATCGTGTCTGCAAAAATCGCCTGGTACGGCGTCTTCAGGTATATTGCAAGATGTCGTTGGCGGCTGCGGCGGTTTGATTTTTTGCCATGGTCTGGAAATTTGCCGGCCGCGTGACCAGGGCCGGTCATTTCGCAATATTGTCTGGTCAAGACGAGGCCGCCGCGCCATGCTGGCCGGCGAACCGACAAGGACATCCGGACATGACGGCAGGTGAAATCCGCCTCGCGGCGTACGGCAAGGACGCGGGATCCGCGAAGGCGGCGGAGCGCCAGGCCCGCGAGGCGCGCCAGGATGCCGAGCGCTATGCCCGGCGCGGCAACATGACGATGCATGCGATCTCGCTGCAGGCGGCCAAGGAGCTCGAGGCGGCCGCCGCCGCCCATCGCGCCCCGGCGCCGAAGGAACGTTCTTGACGGACAGCAAGGGGGTGCCGGGCCGGAAGAGACCGATGGCGTTCTACAAGCTGTATCCGCGCGACTGGAACGACGAGAGCTGGCGCGGCGAGACCCGGTCGGTGCTGATCGTCCGGGCCGGGAGCGAGACGGAGGCGCGGGCCACCGCCAGCGCCTGGGACAGGCCTTCCGACCATGCCGAGCAGGCGCGGTGGTCGCAGCGCTGGACCTCGCCCGACGTGACCCGCTGCAAGGAGCTGGCCGGGGACGGCGAGCCGGAGGTCCTCCTCGCCGGACGGCGACGCCGGCCGGATGCCTGATCGTCCGCCGCGACCCTAGCCCACATTTCTCACACTCCCTACGCCCTGCGTCGCCTTGCGGCGAGTCGGATGCGGGGGCGGGACGCGAAAAGCGTATAGGGACATACGGTTGAGCGGCCC
>NZ_JBHYMS010000085.1:0-22493 GCF_042743185.1 Inquilinus sp. NPDC058860
GACGATCCCGGCCCGTGTCAGGCAAGCCTTTCGCGCGCGGACGCGCGCAGACCCCTCCCCCTGCCCCCCTCCCGCAAGGGGAGGGGGGACTAAGAGAGAGACCGCGAGGAGGGGAGGCATCGCCGCCCTACTTCACGAACCCCTTCGCCTTCAGATACTCGGCCGCGACCGCTTGCGGGTCCTCGCCGTCGACGGCGATCTTGCCGTTCAGCTCCTGCAGGGTCTTGAGGTCGAGCGAGGCGAAGACCGGGTCCAGAGCGTCCTTGATCTTCGGGTGCTTGGCCAGCACGTCGGCGCGGATCGTCGCCGCCGGCTCATAGACGATCTGCGCGCCCTTGCTGTCCTCCAGCACCACCAGCCCGACCGAGGAGATGGCGCCGTCGGTGCCGTACACCATGGCGGTGTTGACGCCGGAGGTCTGCTCCGCCGCGGCGCGGATGGTGGCGGCGGTGTCGCCGCCGGCCAGGGTGACGATCTGGTCCTGGTTCAGCTTGAAGCCGTAGGTCGACTGGAACGACGGCAGGGCGGCCGGGCTCTCGACGAATTCGGCCGACGCCGCCAATTTCACCTCGCCGCCGTCATTCACCCATTTGGCGAAGTCCTCCAGCGTCTTCAGCTTGTTGGCGTCGGCCACCTCCTGCCGCACCGCCAGCGCCCAGGTGTTGTTGGCGGGCGAAGGGGCCAGCCAGACGATCTTGTTCTGCGCCTCGTCCAGCTGCTTGACCTTGTCGTAGCCGGCCTGCGCGTTCTTCCAGGCCGGGTCGGTGTCGATGTTGAAGAAGAAGGCGCCGTTGCCGGTGTATTCCGGATAGGCGTCGATCTCGCCGGCCAGGATGGCGCTGCGCACGATCTTGGTGGTGCCGAGCTGCAGTTTGTTCTCGGTCGGGATGCCGTTGGCCTCCAGCACCTGCAGGATGATGCTGCCCAGCAGGCGGCCCTCGGTGTCGACCTTGGAGCCGACGCGCACCGCATCGGCGGCCATGGCGGCGGAGGCGGCCAAGAGGCCGGCGCCGAGCGCGGCCGTGGCCAGGATGCGCTGGAACGGGGAGGGGGTCATGGCGCTGCCTTCTCTGTTCGAGCCGAGCGGAACGGAAGTCTTCTTCACCGAATGCGTTCGCCGGCTCGCTTGTTCCGGTTGCGGAGAGGCAGCTTAATTGACGCCCGGCAGGTGTCAATTCGATAAGAAAATCTTAAGAAATCTGTAGAAAATGAGAATAGGAGAGCCTCCCCTAAAACTGTCATGCCCGGGCTTGACCCGGGCATCCAGAGATGTCGAAGCCGCTCTGGGTGGCCCCTGGATTGCCGGGTCAAGCCCGGCAATGACAGTCAGGGAAGAGCCGGAGAGCAGCTTCAGAGATCGTCTGAGAATGCGCTGGCATGAGTCGGCTGGTGGTGGTTTCGAGAACCGGCGCGCAGCGGACGTTTGGGTCCGTGAGCACCGGAAGCGCAGAAACCGCCTCCAGACGGCCATGCCAGTAGCATTATCAGGCGGTCTCTCAGCTCAGGCCCAGCGTGCCGCGCAGCTGCGACAGGTCCTCGGCCAGGGCGGTGATCGGGCCCTTCATCGCGGTGCGGTCGGCGTCGGTCACCTTGTCGTAGGTCTCGAAGCCGCCATCCGAAGTCTTGTACTTGGCCAGGATGGCATCGACCGTCTTGAAGTTGGCGTCGACCTTGGCCAGCAGGGCCTTGTCGCTCTTCTCCAGGATCGGGCGCAGCAGGTCGACGATCTTCTTGGCGCCGTCGACATTGGCCTGGAAGTCCCACAGGTCGGTGTGGCTGTAGCGGTCCTCCTCGCCGGAGATCTTGGTGGCCGCGACCTCCTCGATCAGCGCCGCGGCGCCGCCCACTACCTTGTCCGGCGGGGTGGTCAGGTTCTTGAGCCGGCCCTGCAGGTCGGTCACGTCGGCCAGCAGCTTGTCGGCGAAGGGGGCGAGGCCCTCGGTCGACTGCTTGGCGAACAGGCCGTATTCGATGCGGTGGAAACCGGTGAACTCCGGATCCTCCTCGTTCTTCGCATGATCGTCGGCGCGCGAGTCGATGGCGGCGTCGAGGTCGCTGAACAGCTCGGCGAGCGGCTCGATCCGCTCGTAGTAGACGCGGCTCGGGGCGTAGAGGGCCTGCGCCTTCTTCAGGTCGCCGGCCTTCACCGCCTCGGTGAACTGGCGGGTGTGCTCGACGAACTGGTCGACCTCGCCGATGACCCAGGTCTTGTACTTGGCGATCGGCTCGACCAGCTCGAGCGGCGACGGCGGGGCGGCCATGGCCCCGGTCCCGATCAGCAGCGCGGCCGCGCCGAGGCTGAGAGTCAGAATGCGTTTCATGTTCAATCCCCTCCTAGGATAGGACCGGGTGAGATCGTCCCCGGTGCTCAGGGCCCTACGGCCCTCAGGTCGACACGGATTGCAGCAGCCCCTGGCCGAGATAGCCGTCCTTGTCCGGCACCCCCGGCAGGGCAAAGAAATAGCCGCCGCCGGTCGGCTTGATGTACTCCTCCAGCGGCTCGCCGTTCAGCCGTTCCTGCACCGCGATGAATCCCGCGTTCAGGCTCGCCTGGAAGCAGATGAACAGGAGGCCCATGTCGAGCTGCCCCGACTTGGTGACCCCGCGCGAATAGTTGAACGGGCGGCGCAGGATCAGGCTGTTCGCGGTCTGGTGGGTGCGCGGATTGGCCAGGCGGATATGGGCGTCGAGCGGCATGGTCTTGCCCTCGGGGTCGCTGGAATAGTCCGGCACGTCGAACTCGTCCTTCAGGCCCAGGGCGGCGCCGGACGCCTTCTCGCGGCCGATGATGGTCTGCTGCTCCCCGAGCGGGGTGCGGTCCCAGCGCTCGACGAAATTGCGGACGATGCGCACCACCTGATAGGTGCCGCCGACCGTCCAGGCCGGCTCCTCGCTGCCCGGCCGGATCCAGACGAGCTGGTCCATCGCCGCGGCGTCGGCCGGATTGGGGTTGGCGGTGCCGTCCTTGAAGCCCAGCAGGTTGCGCGCCGTCTCCTTGCGGCCGGCCTTGCTGGTCGCGGCCGGCAGGAACCCGTCCAGCTTCCAGCGCAGGCTCAGCAGGTCCGGCGTCGCCTTCAGCATCGCGCGCAGGGCGTGGATGTTGGCCTCCGGCGTGTTGGCGGAGAACTGCAGCAGCAGGTCGCCATGGCAGGTTTCCGGGTCCAGCGCATCGTTCGGGAAGCTGGTCATCGCCGCCAGCTCGCGCGGCTTCACCGAGGCCAAGCCGAAGCGCTGGTCGAACAGCGATGCGCCGACCGCGGCGGTGATGGTCAGGTTGTCCGGCACGATCACCGGCCCCAGCACGCCGGAATCGGCCGGCGGGAATCTCGGGTCCAGCTCCGGCGGGGTACCGCCGCCCATCAGGAAGGCGATGCGCTCGGTCAGGGTGCGGAACAGCCGCTCGAGGTCCGGGCGTGAGGCCGCCAGCACGTCGAAAGAGGCGACGAGGCCGGCGGCGGGGGAGGGGGTGACGATCCCGGCCTGGTGCTCGCCGTAAAAGGGCTGCACCTGCTGCGCCGTCTCGGCGTCGCGGCCGGGTGGCTGCTTGACCGACTGGGCGATGGCCGGCGCCGCGGCCAGCGCGCCAAGCGCCGCCCCGCCGCTGGCCAGGCCGCGCAGCACGCTGCGCCGGCTGGGCGTCTCGGCGGGGGGAGTGAGGGTCTTGCCCTGTTCGTCGGTCATGGCGGTTTGTCCGGTCAGTCCAGCCCCAAGGCGGTGCGCAGCTTCGGCAGGTCGTCGGCCAGGGCCGTCACCGGGGGCTGCAGCCCGGTGCGGTCGTCGCGGGTCAGCGCCAGCCCGGCCGCGGTCAGGTTGCCGTCGACCCGATCGCTCAGCGCCTTGTCGGCCTTCTGGCTCAAGGGGCGCAGCAGCCCGACGATCCGCGCCGCGCCCTCGAGATCGGCCTTGGCGGCGTCGGGGTCGAGGCCCGGGTCGGCGGCCAGGCGGGCGATCACGGTGGCGGCGCCGCCGGCCATCTTCTCCGGCGGGATCGACAGGTCGGCGATCCGGGCCTGCAGCGCCTGCACATCGGCCGCCAGCTTGTCGGCGACCGGCGACAACCCATCGGTCGAGCCGCGGGTGAACAGCGCGTATTGCAGCCGGCGGAAGCCGGTGAAGCCCGGGTCGTCCTCCTTCTTCTCGAAATAGTCGGCGCGGGCGTCCAGCGCCGTGTCGAGATCGGCGAACAGGTCGGCGATCGGCTTGATCCGCTGGTAGTGGATCCAGGCCGGGGCCAGCAGGCTGCGCGCCTGCGCCAGGTCGCCGGCCTTGACCGCGGCGACCAGCGGCGGGGTGGCGTCGGCCAGGGCCTTGGCTTCGCCGGTGACGTAGACCTTGTATTCGGCGATCGGCCCGATCAGCTCGATCAGCGAGGGCTGCAGCGCCTGGGCCGGGGCGTTCTGCGCCGCGGTCACGGTCAGGGTGCCGCGCGGGTTGCTCAGGAGGCCGCAGGTGATCTGATAGCTGCCCGGCCCCAGCCTGGCGGTCAGGCTCTGGGTGAAGCCGGGGGCGATGTTCTCGCGCTCCTCCACCACCATCACGCCCTGCAGGATCTCCCACTCCAGCGCGCGGTCGCTGGCGTTCTTCACCTGGAAGGTGACGCGGCCGGCCTCGACCGTCAGGTCGTTCGGCTCGCAGCTCTTGGCGGTGATGGTCACGGCCGTGCCGTCCGCCGCGGCCTTGGGGACGCCGGCACGGTGGAGGTAGGCGTAGACGCCCAGGCCGGCGACGGCGACGGCCAGGACCGCGACGACGCCGATGCCGATCCGGGTGGTGCGCTGCAGGGACGACATTCGGGCTCCGGCCTCAGGCATTCGACCGCGCTTCCTGCGCGACCCGGCCGCCGCTCAGGAACAGGGGCAGGGTGACGATCAGGAAGAGGATGTAGACGGTGACCTCGCCGACCGTCGGCGTGTCCTGGTAGCCGAAGATGCCGGCCAGCACCGAGCCGAGCGGCCCGTCGATCGGCAGGACGTGGCTGAGGTCGAAGGCGATCTCCTGCAGCCCGTTCCACAGCCCGGCCTCGTGCAGCGCCCGCAGCGACCCGGCCAGGAGGCCGGCGGCGACCACCAGGATGAACAGCCCGGTCCAGCGGAAGAAGCGCTTCAGGTTCAGCCGGACGCCGAACCAGAAGATGGCGAAGCCGACCGCGACCGCGACCAGCACGCCGGCCAGGGCGCCGATCGGGGCCTCCAGCCCGACATCCTGCTGGAAGGTGGCGAGCAGGAAGAACACCGATTCCAGCCCCTCGCGGGCGACCGCGAAGAAAGCCATGCCGATCAGCGCCAGGCCCTTGGCATCGTGGCCCTCCAGGGCGTCGTCGACAGAATGCTGCAGCTGCGCCTTGATCGAGCGCGCGGCCTTGCGCATCCAGAACACCATCGAGGTCAGGATGCCGACCGCGACCAGCCCGACGATCGCCTCGAACAGCTCCTGCTCGCGCTGCGGGAACTCGGCGCTGACCAGGGTCAGCACGATGCCGACGGCGATCGAGAGCAGGACGGCGACGGCGATGCCGATCCAGACCAGCGGCATCCATTGCGACCGGCCCGTCTGGCGCAGATAGCCGGCGATGATGCCGACGATCAGGGCAGCCTCGATGCCCTCGCGCATCATGATCAGGAACGGTACCAGCATCCCGACATCATCCCGAAACCGCCGCCGGTGGGCGGCGCCATGCCCGCGACAGTTGCGAGCAAGAATGCGTATCTCTCGCAGTTCTTCTGCTCCCATCGCCCGGCGTTGTCGAGGTCGCTTCGCTGCGGAATAGGTTAAATTTGTCGTAATGCGGCGCCGCCGCGATTCTCAGCCCGGAACCGGCGATGCGCAGCCGCTGTTTGCGGAGCAGAAAGGAGCCCGCCATGCCCGAGACCGGAGCCCCCAAATCCGCCGCCGCCGCGGAGGCGTCAGGATCGAAGTCGACGCGCGCTGCCGCCGAGCTGGATGAGACGGCGGCCGCGACGGAGGCCGCCCGCCGCGACCTGGAGGCGGATCTCCGCGCCCTGCGCGAGGACGTCGCCCGCCTCGGCGAGACCGTGGCGTCGATGGCCCAGGCCCGGGCGAGCGCGCTCGACGAGGCGGTGCACCGCAACCCATGGTCGGCGGTAGCCGCCGCGGTGTGCATCGGCTTCTGCCTGGGGGTCAGGGCGCGGCGGTAGGCCTCAGGCCGCGTCCGACGCCGCCCGCCGGGCCGCCGCCAGCGCATCGGCCGGGTCCGACTTGAACCGCACCAAAGGCGGCCGGACGCCGTGGGTCAGCAACGCCCGCAGGATCGGCCGGCGCGCGCCGGCGATATAGACGGTGGCGCCCTGGCGCCGGGCCTTGCGGGCGAAGCCCTCGATCGTCGCCGCGGCGGTGGAGTCGATCACCGGCACCGCCGAGAAATCGACGACATAGGCCTTCGGGTGCTCGCCGATGCGGTCCAGCGCCGCCGCCACCCCGGCCGCGGCGCCGAAGAAGAAGGCGCCGGAGATCTTGTAGGCGACGACGTCGCGATCCGTGGCCAAGGCGGGATCGTAGGGCGGGCGGACGTCGCCGTTGCCCCGGTCGTCGGCTATGTCCGGCCGGTCGACCTGCACCGCCTGCGCCATGCGGTGCAGGAACAGGAGGGCGCCGAGGCCGAAGCCGACGAGGATGCCCTCGGTCAAGTCGCGGAACACCACCAGGCCGAAGGTCGCCAGCAGCACCACGGCGTCGCCGACCGAGGCGCGGATCAGAATCCCGAACTGGTGCTTCTCGGCCATGGTCCAGGCCACCACCGCCAGAACCCCGGCCAGGGCGGAGAGCGGGATGAAGGCCGCCAGCGGCGCCGCCGCCATCATGAACAGCAGCAGGAACACCGAGTGCAGTATGCCCGACACCGGGCCGCGCGCGCCGGCACGGACATTGGTGGCGGTGCGGGCGATCGTGCCGGTGACGCAGATGCCGCCGAACAGGGACGAGGCGATGTTGGCCAGCCCCTGCGCTACCAGCTCGCAGTTCGAACGGTGGCGCCGCCCGCTCATGCTGTCGGCCACCACGGCCGACAGCAGGCTCTCGATGCCGCCCAAGAGGGTGAAGGACAATGCCGCCGGCAGCATCTCCTGGATCCGCGCCCAGGATAGGTCGGGCAGGTGCGGGGCGGGCAGCGAGGACGGGACGCCGCCGAAGCGGGTGCCGATGGTCTCGACCGGCAGTTGCAGGATCACGGCCAGGATCGAGGCCAGGGCGACCGCGATCAGATAGGACGGCCAGTGCGGCCGCAGCCGTCGCACCAGCAGGATGGTGCCGACCGACAGCGCCGCGACGGCGATGGCAGCGGCACCGGCGGTCGGCAGCGCCCGGCCCAGCGCCTCCAGCTTCGGGATGAAGGGCCCCGGCTCCGGTCCGTCCAGGGTCAGGCCCAGCAGGTCCTTCAGCTGGCTGGCGAAGATGATCATGGCGATGCCGGCGGTGAAGCCGACGGTCACCGGGTAGGGGATGTATTTGATGAAGGTGCCCAGCCGCAGCAGGCCGATCGCCAAGAGCATCAGCCCGGACAGGAAGGTGGCCAGCAGCAGCCCGTCGACGCCGTGCTGCGCCACGGTCGCGGCCACCAGCACGATGAAGGCGCCGGCCGGGCTGCCGATCTGGAACCGGCTGCCGCCCAGGGCCGAGACGATGAAGCCGCCGACGATCGAGGCGTAGAGGCCGCGGTCCGGCGTGACGCCGGAGGCGATGGCGATCGCCATCGACAGCGGCAGGGCCACGATCGCGACGGTCAGCCCCGCCACCGCGTCGGCCTTGAGGTCGGCGAGGCCATAGCGCTCGCGCAAAACGGTCACGAGCTTCGGCGTGAACAGCTCGACAAAGGACGGATCAGGACTGCGCGCCACCATCGACCTCGACACTCCCATCGCCGCAGGAGCGGCGGGATCGTCGGGTCGGCCGGCGGTCGCCGTCGCTGAACGCGTCAGCCGGCTCCGCTCTCCGGCGCCCGCGGGGTCTTGAAGCGCACCCCGCGGCCGCCTTCGCGGCTGACTGCATGATCGCCGATCAGCTCGACACCGGCCCGGTCGAACGCCTCGACCACCTTGGTCAGCGTGTCGACCACGCCGCGGACATTGCCCTCGCTGGCCTCCATGCGCTGGATCGTCGGCAGCGACACCCCGGACAGCTCGGCGAGCTGCCGCTGGTCGATGCCGAGCAGGGCGCGGGCGGCGCGCATCTGGGCGGCGGTGATCATGCAGTATCCTCTGACAAATCTAACGTATCAGGCGGCAAGAATGATGTCTAGAACATCACTATAGATGTGCTGTCCCTGGACTTTGATGTCTGCATAGCATCGGATGCTGCGGCTGCCGCGGCGGGGCGCCATCCGACCATGCTTCCCCGGACGAGGGAAGGGCGAACCGGAGCGGCGGGCGCGGATAAACAACGCGTCAGTTTGTGAAAATTATATATGCACATTTCGCATTTGCACATTCGGGGACGGCTCGCCATCTCTCGCGCTCGCCGCGCCGATCCCTCTCCCGGGACGGGGCATCCGGCCCGAACAGCAGGTTGACGCTTCCCGTGCACGCCACATCCTTCCTGGCCATCCGCCTCTCCGATGGAGCGCGCGGGAATTTCCGCGTGGGGGCCGCATGACGATCTTCGACTTCGACTATTTCCTGTCGGCCTTCCCGCTGATCCTGCCCTATCTGCCGGTGACGCTGCTGATCGCCTTCAGCGCCATGGCCTTCGGCCTGGCGATCGGCACCGGCGCCGCGCTGATCCGGATCTACCGCTTGCCCGTGCTGCGGCAGCTGGCGACGCTCTACATCTCCTTCATCCGCGGCACGCCGCTGCTGGTGCAGATCTATCTCGCCTATTACGGCATCCCGAAGCTGCTGCAGTACATGAACGCGCAGCTCGGCACCGACATCGACGCCAACCGGGTGCCGGCGCTGGTCTTCGTCATCTTCAGCTGCGCCGTCAATGTCGGCGCCTATCTGTCGGAGGCGATCCGCTCGGCCCTCTTGTCGATCGACCGCGGCCAGGCCGAGGCCGCCTATTCGATCGGCATGACGCCGTTTCAGGCGATGCGCCGCATCATCCTGCCCCAGGCGCTGGCCGTGGCGCTGCCCAATCTCGGCAACAGCTTCATCAGCCTGATCAAGGACACCTCGCTGGCCTTCCTGATCGCGGTGGTCGACATCATGGCGGCGGCCAAGATCATCGGCGGCCGGTCGTTGCGCTTCTTCGAGCTCTACTTGGCGGTGGCGGTGATCTATTGGGTGATCTGCATCCTGGTCGAGGTGGCGATGCGGCGCTGGGAGGCGTATCTGACCCGCGGCCGCCGGGACATCGCGGGCTAGGGGGCGGCATGATCTCGATCCGCGACGTCCGCAAGTCGTTCAAGGGCCAGGTGGTGGTCGACGGCATCGGCCTCGATCTCGACCGCGGCGGCATCGTCTCGATCCTCGGCCCCTCCGGCTCCGGCAAGTCGACCTTCCTGCGCTGCCTGAACCGGCTGGAGACGCCGGACGCAGGCGCCATCGACATCGGCGGCGACCGCTACGACCTGCCGCGGCTGGACCGGCGCCGGCTGCAGGCGCTGCGCATGCGCATCGGCATGGTGTTCCAGAACTACAACCTGTTCCGCCACAAGACGGCGATCGAGAACATCCTCGAGGGCCTCCTGGTGGTGAAGCGCCTGCCGCGGCGCGAGGCGCAGGAGATCGCGCAGCATCACCTCGCGCTGATGGGGCTGGCCGACAAGGCGGCGCAGTATCCGTCCTCGCTGTCCGGCGGGCAGCAGCAGCGCGTGGCGATCGCCCGCACCCTGGCGATGGCGCCGGAGCTGATCCTGTTCGACGAGCCGACCAGCGCGCTCGACCCCGAGCACACGGGCGAGGTGCTGGAAGCGATCCGCAAGGCGGCCGGGCAGGGCATCCCGATGATCATCGTCACCCACGAGATGGGCTTCGCCCGCGAGATCTCGAGCCAGGTGCTGTTCATCGACGGCGGCCGGGTGATCGAGCAGGGCGACCCGAAATCGCTGTTCGGCGACCCGCAGCAGCAGCGGACCCGGGACTTCCTGAGGAACTACCTGCGGTCCTTCAGCTTCGACATCTGAAGGACCCGTCCATCATGGAGAGAAAGATGCGTCATAGTCTGGCCAAGGGCGCCGCGGCGGCCCTGCTCGCCCTTGCCCTGGCGACGGCCCCGGCGGTCGCGCAGGAGACGGTGCGGGTCGGGACTGAGGGCACCTACGCGCCCTTCACCTACCAGGACGACAGCGGCAAGCTGACCGGCTACGACGTCGAGGTGCTGCGCCTGGTCGAGGCCAAGGTGCCGGACCTGAAGTTCGAGTTCGTGCCGCAGCCCTGGGACAGCATGTTCCTGGGCCTCGAATCCGGCAAGTACGACGTGGTCGCCAACGAGATCTCGAAGACGCCGGAGCGCGAGACCAAGTACCTGTTCTCCGACGTCGCCTACTTCCACAGCGGCTCGGCCATCATCGTCAAGAAGGGCGTCACCGGCATCCACAGCCTGGACGACCTGAAGGGCAAGGTGGTCGGCGCCGGCGTCGGCAGCGAGCACACCAAGCTGGTCGAGGACTATCTCGCCGCCCATCCGGGCGCATTCGAGATCCGCTACTACGACGGCAACGTCACGCCGGTGCTGCTGGACATCGCCGAGGGCCGGATCGATGCGCATGTCAACGACCCGATCGTGGCCAAGGACCATGCCGAGAAGCTGGGCCTGCCGGTCGAGGCGACCGGCGACCTGCTGACCAAGGTCCCGGCCTATCTGGTGTTCCGCAAGGACGCCAAGGGCGAGGCGCTGAAGGCCAAGGTCGACGCCGCCCTGACCGCGCTGAAGGCCGACGGCTCGCTGTCGAAGCTGTCGCAGCAATGGTTTGGCCAGGACTACACGCAAGATTGAGACGGAAAGGGGCGGACTCGCGTCCGCCCCTCCGGCCTCACTGCGCCGCCGGCAGGTCCAGCGCCGCGGTCAGGTCGCCCAGCGGCGGGTTGCCGCTGGCGGCGATGGCTGCGTCGCGCGCCGCGATGCCCGGCAGCTCCGGCAGCGAGAAGCGGTGGGTGATGAAGCGCAGGATCGAGGTCGTGTCGTAAGGCGTGTGGTCGACATAGCCCTTCCGGGCGAAGGGCGAGACGATGATCGCCGGGATCCGCGTGCCCGGGCCCCAGCGGTCGCCCTTCGGCGGCGCCACATGGTCCCAGAAGCCGCCATTCTCGTCATAGGTCACGACGACCAGCATGTGCGGCCATTGCGGGCTCTTCTGCAGATGGTCGATCAGCATGGCGAGATGGGCGTCGCCCGAGGCGATGTCGGCGTAGCCGGCATGCTCGTTCAGGTTGCCCTGCGGCTTGTAGAAGGTGACCTGCGGCAGGGTGCCGGCGTCGATCGCCTTGACCAGCTCGGCCCCGTCCAGCCCGCCGTCGCGCAGATGCTCCTGCCGCGCCGCGGTGCCGGGCGCGAAGCTGGCGAAGTAGTTGAAGGGCTGATGGTGGTACTGGAAGGCCGGCACCGGGGTCTGGTTGCCGTGGTCCAGCACCGACTGCCAGGCGCCGCCGTACCAGGCCCAGCTGATCCCTTTGGCGCCCAGCAGGTCGCCGATGGTGATCTCGGTCTGCGGCGGCAGCGTGGTCGGCGCCTTCGGGTCGGCCAGGGCCGGGTCGCCGCCTTCGGCCGGCTTGTTGGCGCTCGGCTGGTAGGGCGGCTGCATCGTGTTCACGGCGAAGAAATCAGGCGTCAGGTTGCCGTCGGCCACGAATTTGGGGATGCCGTCCATCGCCGATTTCGGCGCGTTCGGCG
Organism: Inquilinus sp. NPDC058860; assembly: GCF_042743185.1. NCBI lineage: Bacteria > Pseudomonadati > Pseudomonadota > Alphaproteobacteria > Rhodospirillales > Rhodospirillaceae > Inquilinus > Inquilinus sp. NPDC058860. The sequence goes on from NZ_JBHYMS010000085.1 coordinate 11,782, forward strand.
CCAGGGTCAGGCTGGTGCCGTCCGGGTCGACCACCGCGATCGACGGCTTGGCCGCGGCTTTGTCGGCATCCGGATAGCGGGCGACGCAGGCGCAGGCCAGCCAGATATGGTTCATGAAGGATCCGCCGAAGGCCCCCATGAAGAAGTGATCGGCCAGCGTGAATTGCTGCGCGATCGTCCACATCGCCGTCTTCGAGCCGTCGAGATGGCCCATCACCTCGGCCCCCGCATCGGCCCAGGCGACGAACTTGTCGTTCCGGCCGCCGTCGATCTGCATCTGGTTCTGGTAGAAGCGGTGCCACAGGTCGTGGGTGATGGTGCCGACCGAAACGTTCAGGCCCTGCGGATCGTCCATGGCGAAAGGGGCGTTCGGCAGATGCTCGGTCTGGGCCTGGGTCACCGGCGGCGTCACGCCCTTGGCGGTCAGCCCGTCCCACACCGGCGGCAGCTCCTTCAGCGTCGTGCCGTCGCGGTCCAGCTGGGTCTTGGCGGTGTCCGAGGCGTTGGCCAGCCCGTCGGCGCCCGGGAAGGCGCCGTACAGATTGTCGAAGCTGCGGTTCTCGGCATAGATCACGACGACCGTGTCGATGGCGCGCAGCGCCCTGGTCCGGGCGGTGTCGGCGCTGCCCGGCGCGTCCGCGGCGAAGGCCGGCGGCGCGATCAGCACGGCGGCGCCGGCCGCGAGCGCGGTGGCGATCAGTTTGTGCATGCGGCTTCCCTCTGGCTCCCGGTGCCGAGGCCCCGGTGGCTGTTCCCCTTCCGCGCGCCAGCACTCGCGCGAAGCCGGCTGTCGCTCAAGTGAAACTTTTTCGGCATAGAGAGGGGGCTGCGGGCCGGGTCCGGCGCCGCGTCGCGCGGATCACGGGATGGCCGGAATGGCGTTGCGAACGGGTCGCTGGTGGGCGATGGGCGGCGGGCTGGCCGCGGCGGTTCTGATGGTCTCCGCCGCCGCGGCGGGGTCCCATCCGGAGGGCGGTCTGACGCGGGCCGAGGTGCGGCGCCAGGCGGCGGAGCTGACGGCGCTGGGCCGCGCCATGTTCGTCGACCCGTCGCTCTCGGCCTCGGGCACGCTCTCCTGCAGCTCCTGCCACGACCCGCAGCACGGCTTCGGCCCGTCGAACGCGCTGCCGGTGCAGATGGGCGGCGGCGACAGGACCAGGCCCGGAGTCCGGGCTGTGCCGTCGCTGACCTATCTCCAGGCCGTGCCGCCCTTCACCGAGCATTTCTTCGACTCGGAGGACGATTCCGACGAGAGCGTCGACAACGGCCCGACCGGCGGCCTGACCTGGGACGGGCGGGTCGATCGCGGCGCCGACCAGGCGGCGATCCCACTGCTCTCCGATTTCGAGATGGGCAATGCCGGCCCCGACGAGGTCGTGACCAAGGCGCTGGCTGCAGGCTATGGCGCCGCGCTGCAGCACATCTACGGCGCCGACGTGCTGCAGGACCGCAAGGCGCTGTATGCGGGCATCCTCAAGGCCTTCGAGGTCTATGAGCAGGACGCCGCCAGCTTCTACCCCTACAGCAGCAAATACGACGCCTGGCTGGCCGGCCAGGCGACGCTGACGCCGCAGGAGGCGCGCGGCCTCGACCTGTTCAACGACCCGGCCAAGGGCAACTGCGCCGAATGCCATATCAGCCAGCGCGGCAATGACGGCACCCCGCCGCAGTTCAGCGACTACGGCCAGATCGCCATCGCTCTGCCGCGGAACATGCAGATCCCGGCCAATGCCGACCCGGCGTATTTCGACCTCGGCGTCTGCGGGCCGCAGCGCACCGACCTGAAGGACCATCCGGAGTATTGCGGCCTGTTCCGCACCCCCAGCCTGCGCAACGTGGCGCTGCGCCGGACCTTCTTCCACAACGGCGCGATCCATAGCCTGCGCGACGCGGTGGCCTTCTATGTGACGCGCGAGACCGACCCCGGCCGCTGGTACCCGCGCAGCCCGGACGGCAGCGTGCGGCTCTATGACGACCTGCCGCCGCAGTACTGGGACAACATCAACCGCGACCCGCCCTTCGACCGGCATCCGGGCGACGCGCCGGCCCTGACCGACGCCGAGATCGACGACGTCGTCGCCTTCCTGAAGACGCTGACGGACGGCTATCACCCTCCGTCCTGACCAGGTCCGGCGCGACACTCCGCCGCGCCGTCGATTGCTTCGCTCCGGCACCGCGCCCATATCAGCGGCGGAAGGGGGGATGCCCGCGGCAGCGGGCCCGACCGGAGAGTTGTCATGACACCCCAGGAACGCGAGCTGCTGACCAACCTGGTCGCCCGGCTGAAGCAGGCCCCGCCGGCCGAGAGGGACGACGAGGCGGCGGCGATGATCCGGGACCTGGTCCGTGACCTGCCCGACGCGCCCTACCTGCTGGCCCAGACCGTGCTGATCCAGGACTATGCCCTGCACCAGGCCCAGTCGCGGATCGTGGAGTTGGAGCGTCAGGCCCAGCAGCCGCAGCGCAGCTCCGGCGGCGGCAGCTTCCTCGGCGCCATCTTCGGCAGCGGCGCGGCCCCGCGCCCGCAGCCGGCGCCGCAGCCGCAGGCCTATACCCAGGCGCCGCCGGCTTATGCCCAGGCCCAGCCCGGCCCCTGGGGTGGCGGGCCCTTCGCCCAGTCCTCCGGCCCGTCCTTCCTGCGCAGCGCCGCCGCCACCGCGGCCGGCGTGGCCGGCGGCGCCCTCCTGTTCCAGGGCATCGAATCCCTGTTCGGCATGGGCCATGGCGGCTTCGGCGGCTTGGGCGGCGCGTCCCCCGGCCTGACCGAGACGGTGATCAACAACTATTACGGCGACGCCGCCCCCGACGGCGGCGATCTGCGCGACGCCGACGCCGTGCCGGCGGATGATGGCGGCCAAGGCGTCACCGACGCCGACTACCAGGACGACGGCAGCCAGGATTTCGGCGGCGACGATTTCGGCGGTGGCGGCGACGACACGGTGGGCGTCTGAGCCTGCGGAGTAGGTTGGGTTCGCGTATGCGAACCCAACAATGCAATGCCGGATGGATGTTGGGTTCGCCAAGCGAACCCAACCTACGCCTCAGCCAGGATCTCCTCCAGCCGGTCGAGCAGGGGCCGCTGGCCCTCCAGGATCTTGTGCCGGGCGGTCGCCAGGTCGAACCATTCGGCCCGGTCGACCTCCGGGAAGGGCTGGATCCGGCCGCTCCTGGGCGGCCATTCCAGCTCGAACGTGCTGCTGCGGACCCGGCTGACATCCAGGTCGCCGGCGATGGCGAAGGCGGTGACCGCCTTGCCGCCGCGCTGGCGGATGCGGCCGAGCGGCAGCAGCGGCCCTTCGGGCGCCAAGCCCAGCTCCTCGGCGAATTCGCGCCGGGCCGTGGCCTCGAAATCCTCGCCCGGCTCCGGCTCGCCCTTCGGGATCGACCAGGCGCCCAGGTCCTTGCCGCGCCAGAACGGGCCGCCCGGATGCACCAGCAGGACGAGGCGCCGCCCGTCGACGCGCTTGTGCATCAGCAATCCGGCACTCTCCGCGGGCATGAACCCCTCTCAGGCGACGGCTTCCTCGAGAAGATAGCGCTCCAGCCGGTCGAGGCAGCCGCCCCAGCCCTCGCGGTGGCGGTCGCGGGCCGGCTCGTCGAAGAACTGCTCATGGGTCAGGATCAGCACGGTGCCGTCGCCGTCCGGCCGCAGGGTCAGCGTCACCTGCGACTCCCGCTCCGGCATGGTCCGCCAAGCCCAGCTGAACACCAGCCTCTCGTTCGGCACCACCTCCCGGTACACGCCGCCGACATCGTGGCGCTCGCCGTCCGGCGTGGAGAAGGCGACGTGGTAGCGGCCGCCGGTGCGCGGGTCGGCCTCGGCGCTGATCGTCTCGGCGCCCGCCGGCCCGAACCAGCGCATTATTTTTTCCGGCTCGATCCAGGCCGCGTAGACCCTGGCGGGTGGGGCGGCGAGGCGGCGCCGGATGCTGAGGCTGGGCTTGGCGAGCACGATTCCTCCTCGACGAAGGCGGCCAGGCGGTCGAGCTGTTCGGACCAGAAGCGCTGGTAGCGGGCCAGCCAGTCCATCGCCTGCTCCATCGGTGCCGCGGACAGGCGGCAGGTCACGGTGCGCCCGGTCTTGGTCCGCGTGATCAGCCCGGCATCGGACAGCACGTCGAGATGCTTCATCACCGCCGGCAGTGACATGGTGAAGGGCCGCGCCAGCTCGCTGACCGAGACGTCCTGCTCCTCGCCCAGCCGGGCGATCAGCGCCCGGCGCGTCGGGTCGGCCAGGGCGGCGAAGGTGCGGTCCAGGGCAGGCTCTTGATAGTTAACCATCAAGTGAACTTTGCGTTTGCGGGGGCAGGCTGTCAAGCCATATGCGCCGACATTGCAATCTCGGTCCAGTATGTCAGACGTTTAGGGTGGCCTTACCGCACCCAGCGCCGAAATCCCAGGTGCTCGACCAGCACGACGAGGCCGAAGGCGACCAGCCCCATCGCCGCGGCGGCGAAGACGACGGCGAACAGGCGGTCGGCCTGGTAGTTGAAGGTGGCCTGGATGATCAGCGCCCCCAGGCCGGCATTCGACCCGATCCATTCGCCGACGATGGCGCCGATGACGCTGCCGGTGGCGGCGATGCGCAGCGCGGTGCGGAATCGGAGAACTGGCCCAGCGCCGCCTGGCCGGTGACCACCGGCGGCACGGTGGCGGAGTTCGGGCGCCGGGCGAGAACTCGACCTCCAGCCCCTCGGCCTGGAACAGCCCCTGCTTCAGCGCCACCACGTCGCCGATCTGGCCGTTGCTGATCAGCCCATGCTCTCCCTGCCTGCCCGGTCCGCGGCTCTGCCGGCCGCGGTTCCGACGCCGTTCCTGCCCCCGAACGGCGCAAGCAGCATGCCAGACGGGGACAGGCGGGACCACCGCGCCGGCCCGTGCAAGGGCGGACGGCCATTCGGCGTGAGAGAGGCTCGATGGCTCAGCTCCTCAGGAAAAGTCCTGCCTTCGAGTGGATTGAAGCCAAGTGTGCAGCTTGAATGCGATCTCAGTGCGATTTCGAGCCTGAAGCCTGCGCATGATGTTTCGCACATGCACCTTTACGGTGCTTTCGTGAATATTCAATTCGTATCCGATGGTCTTATTGGCCTTTCCTATCAATAATGCCTGGGCGACCTTGGCTTGCTGGGCGGTCAGAAGGCCATCCGTCGGGTCTCTTGGTTGAGCCAAAGCTTCCTGCTGCTGATGCAGCCGGATAAGGCTGTCGGCGGGAACAAATACACCGCCGGATTGGACCAGCCTGATTGCACCGAGAATGACGCTGACACTCAGGTTCATGGACAAGTATCCCTGAGCTCCGGAGGCCAAGACGCTGACAACCAGATCGGGATCCTCATCTTCTCCCAATGCTAAAATATTGATGTGCGGGTATTGGATCTTCAGGCATGATAAATCGTCGATCTTGCGAGAATGATCTTCGTTGGCTGATCCTATATTGATGATGATGGTAAATGTACGCTGAGGGGCATCCGTGTCGACCAGCCATTCATCGAGATTGGCGAAAGCTTCTACGAGATATTCGGTGCCGGCGTCCTCGATCGCTCTTACCAAGCTATCTCGGCGGAGCGCACGGTGGTCGATGATGGCGACCACCGGCGCTGCTTGGACTTCATTGCCAAGCTTGGCCTGTCCAGTCTCCGCGAGTGCGTCGTCGGAACCTCTCTGCTCGACCACTCGACTCCCTGGAGGGATCGGCATCGTGGCTGTCCCCCGGTACGCGAGCATTTCCTCTCCTCCCTGATGTTTGTGCAGATCACGACAGGGTTCGGGGTGCCTCCAACGAAAGTTGTGGGTTTGTTCGAAATTCGCGGCGAATTCGCAGCGTCTCCCCGTTTCCCCAAGAATGACGCCGTACCGGCGAGTCTTATTCCATCGCTTCGATCCGCACGTCCCGGCTCCTGGCGCTCTCGGCGACCAGGGTCAGCAGCCTTTCGCCCTCCTCGGTCACCGCCACAGACTCAGGCTTCGACAGCTTCTCGAAGGCCTCGACCCGCAGCACCGCGGCGCCGCGCGCCTGGGCCGCCTTCCAGCGGCCGCGCACCAGGCCGTCCACCAGCAGCACCGGCGGCATGAAATTGCCGTAGACCTGCGGGCGACAGCGCTCGGCGATGACGTGCCCGCGCTCGGCATGGGACAGCAGCAGGTTGTCGTATTCCGGCAGGAAGCGCGGCGGTGCCGGCACGTCCGGGCCGGGCCGCGGCGCGTCGGGCAGGTCGAACAGCTCGCGGCCGGCCTCGTCTCGGAAAGTCACCAGCTTCGGCCGCAGCGCGTCGACCACGGGTTGCAGCCGGGTCAGGCCGGACCAGGTCTGCATGTCCTGCACGCCGGCCGGGCCGAAGGCGGCCAGGTAGCGCAGCAGCATCGGCTCCGGCGCCGTGTCGGTGCCCAGCGGCTGCCGCAGCCAGGCCTCGGCGGTGGTGCACAGCGGCAGCCCGCCGATACCCCACAGCCCGCGCGGCGGCACCTGCACCAGCGGCGCCAGGTTGCGCATGGCGTAGGACAGGGACTTGGCATCCCGGTCCGGCCACCGCTTCTGCAGCAGCCGGCCCATCTCCTCGACCGTGCGCGGCTGGTCGACCAGCAGCCGGCGCCCGGCCGCCACCACCGCCTCCAGGTCCAGCCCCGCAAGCTGTTTCCCGTAAGGCGTGCCGGTCATCAGCGACCGCTCCTGCACCCCCTGCAGCACCGGGCGCAGCGCCCGGCAGTCGCGGGCGGTGACCAGGTGGATGGTCGACCGCATCAGCGCGATGCGCACCGCCTTGCGGTCGCGGATCAGCCCGGCCAGGTCCTCCGGCTCGAAGCGCTCCAGCCGGCTCCACAGCCCGACATAGGGGGCGGTCGGGGATTGCGACTGCATCCCGACCAGCCGCTCGATCGCCTCGGCCGCGGTCGCCTTCCAGCGCTGCAGCAGCCCCTGCCGGGCCAGCAGCGCCCGGTTGCGGCTGCGCCGGTCCAGCACCGCCGCATCCCCCTTCGCCATGCATCCCCCGATCCCGCGAATTCGGGCGCCAGCCTGTCCCGGATCGGCGGCAGGACACAAGCGCCGCGACCCGGCCGATCCGTCTCGGGGCTTGCATCCGGCCCCGCATGGCGCCGAGAATTGGGGACTATCCCGCCCGATACCATGGAGGCCGCGATGGCCCTCGGACCGGACGACTGGGAAGTGCCCGTCCGGGCGCAGCCCGACCCCGACGACTACGTCTTCGATCTCGACCGGGCGCTCGACGCCGTGGTCGGCCTGACCGCGCGCATCCCGGCCGACGCCTTCACCGCCGGCACGCTGGGCACCGAGCGCGCCGGCAACGGCGTGGTGATCCGCGACGACGGCATCGTGCTGACCATCGGCTACCTGATCACCGAGGCCGAGGAGGTGTGGCTCACCACCAACAGCGGCCGGGTGGTGCCGGGCCATGTGCTGGGCTACGACCAGGCGACCGGCTTCGGCTTGGTCCAGGCGCTGGGCCCGCTCGGCGTGCGGGCGCTCAAGCCGGGCTACGGCCGCACCGCGGAGCCGGGGACCGAGGTGGTCATCGCCGGCGCCGGCGGCCGCCGTCGGTCGCTGGCCGGTCGGATCGTCGCCCGGCAGGAATTCGCAGGATACTGGGAATACGTGCTGGACGACGCCATGTTCACCGCGCCCGCCCATCCGCATTGGGGCGGCACCGCGGTGATCGGCCCGGCCGGCGACCTGCTCGGCATCGGCTCGCTGCAGATCCAGCACCAGGCGGAAGACGGCCGAGTGCTGCCGCTGAACATGGTGGTGCCGATCGGCCTGCTGCAGCCGGTCTTCGACGACCTGGCGACGCTCGGCCGTCCCGACCAGCCGCCGCGCCCCTGGCTCGGCCTGTTCGCGACCGAGGATGAGGGCCGGGTGGTGGTGGTCGGCTTCGCCGGCAACGGTCCGGCCCGGCGGGCGGGGCTGCGCGAGGGCGACGCCGTGCTCGCGGTCGACGGCGAGGCGGTCACCGACCTGGCCGGCTTCTTCCGCGCCGTCTGGGCGCTGGGCGAGGCCGGGGTCGAGGTGCCGCTGACGCTCGACCGCGAGGGCGACGTGTTCGACGTCGGCATCCGCTCGGCCGACCGGGCCGGCGTGCTCAAATCGGCGAAGCTGCACTAGGGGCGGCATGCGGCCCGGCGACACGCTTCTGGCCAAGCGCGCCGGCCTCTACCGCGAGGCCCGGCCGGCGCCGGAGCTGGCACCGCATCTGCTGTGCCGCTGGGTCCATGTGATCCCGCAGGGCCCGGCCCTGCCGGTCGCGGTCGTGCCGGATGGCTGCGTCGACCTGCTGTGGGTCGGCGGAAAGCTGGTGGTGGCCGGGCCGGACGTCACCGCCGCGCATCCCGTGCTGCCGCCCGGCGACCCGGTGGTCGCCGTCCGCTTCCGGCCCGGCGCCGCGATGCGCTGGCTCGGCCTGCCGATGTCGGAGATCACCGGCCGGCAGCCGGATCTGCAGGATTTCGGCCGGCCCTGGGCGCGCGACCTGGCCGGCCGGATCGGCGAGGCGCGGACGATGGCGGAGCGGATGGCGCGGCTCGAGGCCGGGCTGGCGCGCATCGCGCCGGGGATCGGCCCGCCGGCGCCGGAGATGGCGCTGGCCTTCCGCTGGCTCGGCCGCGGGGCGGAGGAGGCCGGGCTGGCGGCCTTGCGCGACCGGCTGGGCATCAGCGAGCGCAGCCTGCGGCGGCGCTGCCACGAGGCCTTCGGCTACGGTCCCAAGACGCTCGACCGCATCCTGCGGTTCCAACGCTTCCTGCGGCTGGCGGCAGCGGGAGAGGAGCCGGGACTGTCGGCCTTGGCCGCCGCGGCCGGCTATGCCGACCAAGCGCATCTGACGCGCGAGGCGCGGCGCCTGTGCGGCCTGACCCCGGCCGCGATCCTCGGCCAGCTCGCCGCCGGCGCAGGGGACGAGCGCGCGGCCGCCTGACTGGCCGTTCCGTTCAAGACGGGGCGTCGGGCCCGTGCGACGCTCACGCCGAAAACTGGAGAGAGGAGGAGGCTCATGGCCAGCCCCGGCAACGACCGCCGCATCGACTATATCGAGTTCGCCGTCGCCGATATTCCACGCTCGCGCGACTTCTACGGCCGTGCCTTCGGCTGGAGCTTCACCGATTACGGCCCGGGCTATTGCGAATTCGACGACGGCCGGCTGAAGGGCGGCTTCGCCCAGGGCAGCGGCCCGGCCAAGGCCGGCGGCCCCCTGGTGATCCTTTACGCCGACGATCTCGCCGCCACCCAGCAGCGGCTGGAGCAGGCGGGCGGCCGCGTCGTCAAGCCGATCTACAGCTTCCCCGGCGGCCGGCGCTTCCACTTCCAGGACCCGGACGGCTACGAGCTGGCGGTCTGGTCCGACCGGTAGCGCGAAACGAAGGAAGGGGGCCGCAGCCCCCTTCCGACATCCCTGGACCCGTGCGGGGCCTCAGTTCACGACGATCTCGACGCGCCGGTTCTGCGGCTCGCGCACGCCGTCGGCGGTCGGCACCAGCGGATCGGCCTCGCCGACGCCGCGGGTGACGATCATGCTGTCGGCCACGCCGTCGGTGATCAGCTGGCGGCGCACCGCCTCGGCCCGGCGCTGCGACAGGGCCTGGTTGTAGCTGTCCGAGCCGGCCCGGTCGGTGTGGCCGGTGACGTCGATGCGGGTGCTCCTGCCCTGCAGCGCGTCGGAGGCGGCGGAACCGACGATCTGCGTGGCCTCCGGCGTCAGCTTCGAGCTGTCGAAGTCGAAGAACACCAGATAGCTGCGGGCCTGGGTGACCTCCTGGACCTGCTCCACCGGCGGCGCTTCCTCGGCGCCGAAGGTGTAGCGCAGGCCGACCAGGACGGTGTGGTTGTTGTCGTCGTCCGACTTGATCCGGACGCCGTTGTCCTTGAACACCGGCCCGGTGTTGCCGAGGTAGCGGTATTCGAGGGTCGCCGCCATGTTCGGCGCGAAGTTGTAGGCCACGCCGGCGATGCCCTGATAGGCGAACTGCGCCTTGGTCGAGCTGAAGTAGTTGCCCGGGCCGCTCGGGTTGAAGTCGGCATTGACCAGCGCCAGGCCGACGCCGGCGCCGATATACGGCACGAAGGGCGAGCCGAAATCGAAGTCGTAGTAGCCGTTCGCCATCAGGCCGTAGGTGGTCTGGTGGTTGTTGCCGTCGTGGCTGTTCTCCCGGATGCTCGCCTCCAGGTCGGTGCGGAAGCCGTTGCCGAAGCCGTAGCCGACATAGAGGTTGCCCGCCGGCCCGACATCGTAGTCGTCGTTGTTCAGGCCGTTGCCCTGGAGGAAGTTGGCGCCCGCTCCGGCACCGACATAAAGGCCGCTCACCTGCTGCGCCATGGCCGGCGTCGCGGCCAGCAGCGCGGCTGCTCCCGCGGCGAAGACGATGCGTCTGGTCATTCCTGACTCCACGGATTTCTCGCTAGGATTTCGGTCTCGAATCTCGTCCCGGACCAGACGATACATGTGCATACGTTCTTGAATGTATGTCAAAATGGCGCGCAGCGGCATTGTCGCACCTTGAAGTGTCGTCGGTCTGTCACACGGGGCGGGCAGGAGAGCGGGCGAAGTCCAGGCGGAAGGCTGTCTTCGCAATCCCGCGAAGGTCGTGGCAATCGGGCAACACCGTTTCCGGATCGCTCGCGGGCTAGCCCGCCTTTCTCACACTCCCTATGCCCTGCGTCGCCTTGCGGCGAGTCGGATGCGGGGGCGGGACACGAAAAAGCATAGCTA
>NZ_JBHYMS010000086.1:0-20975 GCF_042743185.1 Inquilinus sp. NPDC058860
CAGCTGCATGGCGATCTCGGCCAGGCGCGTGAGCATCCGGACCTGCTGCAGCGCGAGGCTGCGGCAGTAGGCCTGGATGTCGAGATCGGAGTCCGTGCCCTTGTCCATGGAACATATCATGAACTAGGTGCGCAGGTTAAGGCAATAGACATTGCGTCAACCATCTGCCTGGGCTCCGAGACCTGGTCGCCCGTGGTCCAGGTGAAGGCGCTGGTCGCCTTCGCCTGGCTGCCCGGACGCTCTCCTCGCCGGCCGGTGCCTTGGCGGCCTTCCGGTTCAGGGCGCCGGATCAACCGCCCCTTCGCTCGTGTCAGTCGGGGACGAAAGCTCGCTAAGAGCGTATTGTCACCGCAACCTCCAGCTAGCTTAGAATTCTATCGAGGCGCCTTCTCATCGTCTTCATTGTGCAGATCGAATACCGATCCGGGACCATATTTACTCTCAATAACCTCCTTCGCTTCCCTCAAATCCTCGGCGAATACCGCCACACGCATCCCTGGCCCGGAAGAACCTGGGATCCAGATCATGGCACGATACCGCTTGGTGTGAGTGGTCATAATCTGGATCCCAGAATGCCCTACCTGTATGGCTTCAGCACAGCGCAGCTATAGCAGAAGCCTCCGATCGTTATCCCAGGCCCGTGGTGTATTCCGCGATCTCCTGGTCGCCCAGCGACAGGTAGCGCGTCGTCACCCCGTTCACCGTCTTGGCGCGGCGGCGCCCGATCGGGTCGTAGGTGTAGGTCACCGTCGTGCCGATCTTCGACGCCGACAACCGCCGGTGACGAAGCTGGCGTCGCTGCAGGCCGCCGAGCTCCGCTGGTGGTCCTGGTTGCAGGCGTCGTCGATCGTCACCGACCCGCCGGCGCTCCAGCCGTGCGCGGTCTCCGAGACCTGGCCGCCCGTGGTCCGTCTTGCGGTTTGGGGCACCGGATCAATCGGCCCATCGCCTCGCCATTCGAATTCAAAGCATCAAAAGTGTTTTACCATATAATAATTATTCTAATACTTGGGTAAACGTGAATTCTCCTTCCTCATTCCTCTGATAACATTGAGCCCAGGCCATCGGCCAGGTGATAGCTGACCGCCCCCGCCGCCGTCACCGTCGCCACCGGCTCGTCCAGCCCCGCCCCGTAGACATAGCGCCGATCCAGCACCGGGGTGGAGCCCGTGTACTCCGCGATCTCCTGGTCGCCCAGCGGCAGGTATCGCGTTGTCACCCCGTTCACCGTCTTCGACGCCCGCCGCCCCAGCGGATCGTAGGTGTAGGTCGCCGTCACCGAAGGCGCCGTCCTCTTCGCCGAGACCAGCCGGTTCTCGCTGTCGTAGCCGTAGGTCCACACCCCGTCCGAGGTCAGGTTGCCGTTCGCGTCGTAGCCGTAGGCCGTGCCGCCGACCGAGCCGTACTGGTTCAGCGTGTTCGGGACATAGGCCGGGCTCGCCGCCGCCAGGCCCGACGGCAGGAACGTGTCGTCGCTCCACGTCGCCGAGGTTCGCTGATGGTCCTGGTTGTAGCCGTAGTCGATCGTCACCCCGCCGCCCGACCAGGCATGCGCGATCTGTGCCGGCTGCCCGCCGAGCGTCCAGGCGTATTTCGTCGTCGCCTTGCCCGACGTCCCGGTCCCGAGGACCGCCTGCGCCCGCTGCGACAGGCTGTCATAGGTCAGGTACACCACCCGCGTGTCCGCGCTCTGCGCGCCGGTGTACACGCCCGCCAGCCGGTCCCGCGCGTCGTAGACATAGGTCACCGACCAGGCCGGCGTGCCCGGCCAACTCAGTGAGCTCCGGTTGCCGTTCGCATCCAGCGTCCAGCTCACCGTTCCCAGCCACGGCCGTGTCGCGCTCACCTGCCGGCCCGCCGTGTCGTAGCCGAAGGTGTAGTCGGCCGTGCCCGACTTCGCCGACAGCATCCGGCCGGCGAAGTCGTAGCCGTAGGTGACGCTCTCCTCCCCGGCCGGCGCCTTGGTGATCTTCCGGTTCAGCGCATCGTAGGTGAACTGGATCAGGTCGCCGGAACGGGTCCGCGTCGTCGTCTCGTTGCCGTTCGCGTCGAGAGCGTGCAACTCGTAGGTGCTGTCGGGATAGACGACCTGGGCGAGGCGCTTGAACCCGTCATACTTGTAGGTGAGCGCATTGCCGTTGCTGTCCGCCAGGCTGGCGAGCAGGCCGCCGGCATAATAGGTCCGCGTCTCCCGCGTCACCGCCCCGAAATTGACGGTGATGGACGGATCGAGCGTCCCGGAGACGGTGTCGATCAGTTGGGTCGGATTCGAGACGGCGTCGTATTTGTGCACCACCTGCCGGCCGCTCGAGGAGGTCTCGGTCGCCACCCGGCCGAGGCTGTCATAGGTGGTGGTCTTCTTGGTCCCGTCCGGGTTGGTGACGGTGCTGACCTTGCCGGCCGCGTTGTAGGTGGTGGTCGTCGCCAGCCATCTCGCCGCCTGGGTCGATGTCGCCGGGACATAGCGCGAGACGGTCGTCTGCCGATTGTCGGCGTCGTAGCCGTAATCGGTGACATTGCTGTTGGTGAACGGCGCCGGAGGCCGCACATCGAGCAGATTGCGGCCGGCGTCATAGGTGTAGGTCGTGGTCAGGCCGCGGGGATTCGTCTCCGTCGCCTTGTCGCCCCGGGCGTTGTAGGTGTAGCTCGTCGTCAGATTGAGGTGACCGGAATCCGCGTCGACCGTCGTGCTCAGGAGATCGAAGGTCGTCGCGTCATAGGCGTGGGTGGTGAGGGTGCCTTCCGGGTCCCTTTGACCGAGCACCTGCCCGCGGGCATTGTAGGTGTAGGTCGTGACCGGGGCGGCCGAGGTCGCGCCGGGCTTCGCGACCACGGGCTGGGTGACCTTGATCAGGTTGCCCTTGGTGTCATAGGCGTTGGTCGTGACCGCGCCGCGGCCGTCGGCATGGGTCAGGACCTTGTTGAAGGTCGAGTCATAGGTCCATTTCTCGACAATCGGGGCCGGCGGCTGGCCAGTCGTGACGTCGACGGCGCCGGGGAACGGATTGGTGGTCCTGGTCAGGACGTTCGAGGCGGCGTCATAGGTCTGAACGACACTGTCGCCGAGCGGATAGGTCGTCTTGATGGGTCGGCCGATGCCGTCATAGGCGAAGAACGTGTGCTCTCCGAGCGGATTGGTGTCCTCGAGGTGATTTCCGTTCCGATCGTAGTAAAGGATGCGGCTTCCGCCCGCCGGGTTTATCTCCTCGCTCCGCTCACCGTTGGCAAAGAGCAGATACGAGACATTGCCAAGGGCATCAGTCTGCTTCTGAACCTTGCCCAAGGCATCATAGGCATTGGTGACAAAAGCGGTCGACGGAAAGGACGGATAGAAGATCTGGGTCAGCCGGCTGGCCGTATCGTAGAGATACTTGGTCGTGTGATTTCGCTGATCGGTCAGGTTGGCCAGGTTGCCCGCGGAATCATAGGCATAGGTGACGCTGGTCGTCCCATCGCCCACATTGGTCAGCCTTCCGGACGTGTATGTGAAGGTCAGCGTCCGTCCCATGCCGTTCGAGACGGAATGCAGGACCTTGGCCGCGCCGGTGCCGCTGTAGGTGAGGCTTACCGCATTGCCGTTGGGGTCCTTCCAGCTGGCGAGTTTCCCGTCCGTATCGAAGCTGTAGACGTTCTTCGACTTGTCGGTCATCATGATCGACTTGTCGGTATTGACGACGATGCTGGACGCGCTGCCGGGCGGCGGAACATAGGCCGCGCCGCCGGAAGCGGTCGGAATCTTCGTGAACTTGGTCGTTCCGTCCTGGACAGTCAGAGTCACCGCATTGTCGACGAGTTGGTCCATGAGCCAGCTCGCCACCAGCGAGGATACGGTGACATTCTGCAGGGCTATCTGGGACTGGGAGGACAGGTCCTTGATGACGAACAGCGCCACCTCAGTCGGGACCGCTGAAAGCGGATTGTGGTCTCCAAAACCCTCGTAGCTGTCGCTGTCGACCGCCGCGGTCATCATGAAGTTGTGGCGCCAGCCATATCCGAGATCGGTCTTCTGGTCGGCGCGAGACGAGTCGTAGTCGCGCTTGATGGCTAGGCTGAACGGGAAATCCCCGCTTCCCGCCTTCAGGTCATCCTTGCTGTACTGGAAGGATCCATTCAGAAGATCGATCGGATCCTGGGTCGTCGGGCGCTCCACCCCCAGTTGGTAGGTACTCCAAAGCTGGAAGGTGCAGGTCAGGCCGTTGTCATAGCCGAGCCAAGTGCCGAACCCGCCGCTGTACCCGCCCGATATTTTGTATGCGATGGACAGGTTCCCGGGTACCGAATTGATCTCATAGTATCCGTTGCCGGACCAGGAGCCGACAGTGCGTTTGCCGTTTTGCGGGAGGAGCAGTTGCGATGACGCGCTCGACTGAATGAACGCCGTCATCTCGGCGAGATCGGCGGCGCTCCAATTGACCAGAGCAGCCTTGACTGAAGACCAGTTCGACGGATTCGCCTCGATGAAGCCGGTCCCGTCGCCGTTCGAATAATCGAACATGCGAACGGTCGAGACCGCTTCGTGGTCTTGCATCTGCTTGACCGCGGTCGATTCCAACGAGCTGTTGAAGATGCTCGTTCCGAGAATGCCGCCGATGAGCGTATTGGTGTCGGTGGAGGTCCTGGCCGACGTCACGCTGGAGATCTGGGCCGGAAAGTCGACATAGCCCGAACTGGTCTTGCCCGCGATCCCCATCGCTTCGTGCCGGACCGCGGTGAACCCGAAGTATTGGGCGTAGTTCTGCGCCACGCGGCTCGACTGGCTCAGATAGGCGGTGCCGATGGCGGCCAGGCTTTCCCCGAGCAGCGGTTCCGACGTGTCGACGCTCCCGATCTTCCGCAGATGCGCCACCGCATTCTGATGCCGCGTCAGCTGGTCCCGGTCCATCTCCCCGGCCACCAGCATCAGCGCGAAGGCGCCGCCGGTCTTGACCTGGGGCCGCACCGTCCAGGTCGCGAAGCTGTCGCCGGCCGGATACGGGTTCTGCACGGTCATCGACACCGTCTGCGTCGCGCCGGCCGCGGCCGCACCGGTGCCCAGCACGGCGCCGTCGAGCGCCAGCACCGGCTGCGACGACGCGTTGTAGAACAGCGTCAGGCGCTTGCCGGCGATCTGGCTGGCATAGAGGGTGTTCGAGATCGTCGGGCTGCTGCCGTCGGCGTGGTCCGAGACGGTGACGGTGTAGACGGTCTCGAACGCCGCCGGCAGGTCGGTGTACAGCGTGCCGCCCGCATTGTACTGGACGCCGTACTCGCCGTTGGTGATCTCGCGCCCGCCGAACAGCGCCTTGGCCGAGCTTGTCGGCTTGTTGGCACGGATATAGTCGGCCAGCTTCTGGGCGTAGCCGTTGAGCAGCGAGGTGATCTGGCTCTTGTTCACCGCCCGGATCGAGTTGACGCCCGCCGGCAGCCCGCTGACGGCAGAGGAGCCGCCGAGGGCGTCCGAGAGGAAGCTGCCCTGGGCGTATCCCATGGCCGCGCCGATATCGATCGGCGTATAGGCGGCGTAGGATTTGAACGACGGGTCGAGCTCGTAGGTCGTGGAACCGACCGTGGCCTCGGTCCACACGACGTCGACGGCGACCTGCTGGGGCGCCCCGCCCGTGTTGGTGCAGGCCGGCGGCGCCACCTCGACGCAGGCGGAGAACCCGCCATTGGCCAGCGTGTTGTTGAAGATCGCGGCATCGTTGTCGATGCCGAACAGGTTGGCCAGCGCCGCCGGGGCATAGGCGATCGCCCCGTAGCGGAAGTTCGCCGTGATGCAGGACTGGCGCAGCAGGGCGACGAACAGGACGTTCTGGTCGATGTTGTTGCCGCGATGGTCCAGATAGGTGACCAGGGCGCCCTTCTTCGATCCCCAGGTCGGCGAATAGTCGATGTTGTAATAAACGTATTCGTAGATCTGGTTGAGGTTGTAGTTGAGCGCCCGCGCCAGCGCCGCGATCTCGGGCTCGGCACCGGGCGGCGTGCAGCTGAGGGTCGGAACGGCGGCCTGCGCCTCGCGGGCCTGACCGCCCGCGAACAGCAGGAAGACACTGGCGACGATGACGAGGAACGGGCGCAAGAGCGCGCTGGTCATCCGCATGATGCATCTCCCGAGGGGAGTTGATCGGCTCGGCCCGAATTGCGATCGCGGGCCGTCGGATTGAGGGTGGGCCTAAGCCTAGCGAGCCGTGGCGGCGCCGGCCGCGCCGCCGCCGGTCCCGGCCGCCGGCGGCTTCGGCGCGATCGCGAAATCCGCGCGCGGAAAGCCGGAGGGACCCTTCGGATCGGTGGGCAGCTCATGCCCGAGGGCATTGACGCCGACCACGCCGCCGCCGGTGCCGGCGGCCGCAGTCGCCTGGCGGGCGGAGACCGATGCCGCCGCGGCGGCCGGCAAGGCCGGCACATCGCTCGGCGGCACGACCCGGCCAGCCATGAACCTCTCTCCCTCCGCCGGCGATACCAGCGGCATCACCAGCTGCGACGGCGGGGCCACGCCCTCCGTCGGACCGAACGGCACGCCTTGTGCCACCCCCGGGCTCGAGGCACCGGCCATCGCGACCAGCGCAAGGCCGGCCAAAGACAGACACGAGCGCATGTCCCCTCCTGCTCGTGGAGCGGCCAGCCGCCTGCCGCGACCGACCGGCCCCGAAAACGCAGCATTCCGAGCGCCGCCGTGCTCGCCACGGCGATCGCGTGATTACTTGGTGGTGGTGGTCGACTTGGTCCGGTTGCCGGCCTTGTCGTAAGTGTAGGTTGCCTGATTGGTCGGATAGTCGTCCTTCACGACCCGTCCGAGACTGTCATACGAGTAAGTGACCGTCGCCGGCGTCGCCGCCGTCGCCTGGGCACCAATCGTCGCCGCCGCCAACACGATGGCGGATCCAAGTCGCGTCTTTGCCACTGAGTTCCCCCACTCTGATATGCATTACGGCAATAAAATTCGGTTCACCGAAATCGGTGCACCCACAACATTGACACCATGAACGCCGCGCCCTTTCTCGAAGAACAGCGCGGAATACCAGGATCGACGGTGCAGCCGCCGCGATTGCCCCGTCGACTTACAAAAAGTTAATTCGCGGGAGACCCCTGCCGTGAGGAGGACAGGACCGCTCCACCCCGCCGCCGGTTCCTCTCGGACATGGGTAACGTTCCCTGTGGCAGGAGGCCTGGATTACGAGGATTTAATTCAGTGTTCGGCATGCGCTTCGAATGACGCTCAATTGTGACAGGCATTTGCCGTGAAATGCCAAAGACGCATGGCAGGCAGTCCTACCGCGCACCCTCACGACCATGCGCGGGGCGATCGATTTTCAATATCGGGATGAATTTTTGTTTCGTGAAATCAAATCCCCCGAGTCTCAGCAAGTCAAAACGCACGAATCGACTTGAGATCGTTTTCGAATCCCTAAATAGCCACCCGGGATTCATGGGCCTGCAGTCCTGAAGCCTATGGCGAGCGGGGCAGGCTGCAGCCATTGCGGCCTGACCGGCCCTCCCCTGACCCGGAAAGGCACGCGGGCTCGGCGTCGACCCGGAACGGCACCACGATCTCTGGCCAGCCGTCGGACGAGGATGATGAAATACTCAGCCGGATGAGCGCCGGGGGAAAGGCTGCGGTCCAGGATGGCTCCCAGGCGGCCGCACCTCCCGTCTGGGAGCTTCCGCCGGCGAAGTCGAATCTGGCCGGTCCGGGAAACTGTCCGACGATCACGTCCTCCGTCGCCCGGGCGGGGTCGGGGACCGGATCGCCGGACCGGTACGGCGCCCGGCGGAACCGCAGCCTGGTCCCCTCACCCCGGGCCTCGAGCGTCAGCCACACCATGGCCAGCTGCGGTCCGCTGGGTTCCGGCGGCTCCTCCACCATCAGCGACAACTCGTCGGACCTCCCGGCGAAAGCCATCGTGGGGCCATCGCCGCCGGCGACGTCGAAGCGGACCGCCGATGCGGCTTCGCGCGACAGCAGGTCGTAGGCGGCGATATAGCCGCCGCTGCGGTGCGACACCGCGTCGTTGCGGTCGCCGCGATCCATGAACAGCCGCAGCCCCGCGAAGATCACGGCCAGCACCATGCCGACCACCACCAGGGTCACCAGCGTCTCGACCAAGGTGAAGCCGCGCTGCCGGGTCACGGTGTGGGCTGCGCCGCGACGCGCAGGCCGGACAGGACGAAAGGCGGCCCATCGTCCTTCCGCACCGAAACGCTGACCTCGACCAGGTCGAGCCCTCCCCCGGTCTCGTCCTGCCGCCCGGCCGGCGCCGGCCGATGCGCCGCCACCGTCCAGGCGAAGCCCGCATCGCGGCCTTCCACCGGATGATCGGGGTCCAGCGCGATCGTGGTGCCCAGCTGCGCCATCAGCGATTGGGCCAGCACGGCGGCCTGGCGCTCCGTCTCGATCCGCGCCAGCGTCCGGCTGCTGCCGGTGATCCCCTGGATCGCCACCGGCAGGACCAAGGCGATGATCGCCAGCGCCACCACCGCCTCGACCAGCGTGAAGCCCCGCTCATCGCGCATCGGCACCATCCGCCGGCAGCACCAGCCCCGTGCGCCAATGCACCAGGACCTCGAACGGAAGGCCGTCCGCCGTCAGCCGGATCCGGCCGCCGGTGGATTCGCCGTCGGGAAAGAACCGGATCGCGGTCTCGGATTCCGTCGTCGCGGCTTCCTGCGCCGAGACGACGTCCAGCTGGACCCCGGCCGGGATCGGGTGCCGCTTGCCCCCGTCCCGCTGGAACCAGCGCTGCCGCGGGTCCAGCGCCACCACGGTCTCCCTGCCGGTGGTGACCGCATCGCTGCGCGCCAGGCGCAGCTCGCCGACCAGGCTGTCCCGGACCGCCCGGAAGTCGGCCTTGGCCATCGGCCGGGCGAGGGATGAAGTGACCAGGGTCGCGGCCGCGGCCATGATCACCAGCACCACCAGCAGCTCGAGCAGGGTGAAGCCGAGCGGCGGCCGCCTTCCGGGACCGCCGGGCTGCCGCATCCGGCGCGGTGTCGGGACGGCCGGCACGATCAGACGGCCAGATCGTTCAGGCCCAGTATGGCCACCAGGATGGACATGACGATCCCGCCGACGGCAAGGCCGAGCCCGATGATCAAGGTCGGCTCCAGCAGGCCGACCAGCCGCTTGATCGCATCTTCCAGCTGCTGCTCATAGGCGTCCGCGATGTGACCGGCCGTCAGGTCGATCCGGCCGGTCTCCTCGCCGACCCGCAGCATCTGGACCGCGAAGGCGGGGAACAGCCCGGTTTCCGCCATCGGATCGGCCAGGCCCCGGCCCTGCCTCACCCCGGTGACGACGGTGTCGAGCGCAGCCGAGACGGCCAGGTTCGGCACGACGTCGCGGGCCAGCTGCAAGGCGTTCGGCAGGTCGACGCCGTTCTCCACCAGCGTCGCGAGCGTGCGGCAGAACCGTGCCGTCACGAGGAGGCGGAGCAGCGGCCCGACCAGCGGCAGGCGCAGCGCCATGCGGTCCAGGGCGCCCCGCATGCGCGGCACGGTCAGCGCATGCCGCAGGCCCAGCAGGCCGGCGAGCGCGGCCAGCATCAGCAGCCAGCCATCGTCCTGCAGGAAGCGGCCGAGGGCGACGACCACGGCCGTCGACGTGGGCAACGCCGCGCCGGCATCGCGGAACACGCTCTCGAATTGCGGCACGACATAGGTCAGCAGCAGGAAGATCGACGCCAGGGACACGAGGACGAGCAGGGCGGGATAGAGCAGCGTGGAGGTCACCGTCCCCCGGATCTTCTCGCCCCGCTCGCGCAGCTCGGACAGGCGGGCCAGCACCACGGGCAGCGTGCCGGAGCTCTCGCCCGCACGGATCATGTTGATGGCGATGCGCGGGAAGACCGGCCCCAGCGCCTCGGCCGCGACGCTGAGGCTGGTGCCCGCGCGCACGCCGTCCAACATCCGCTGCGCCAGCCGGCCAACCGTACCCGCTTCGTTGCCGCCGGTCATGGTCACCAGGGCGCGTTCGAGCGGCTGCCCCGCCGACAGCAGGATCGACAGCTGGCGGATGAACACGGTCACGTCGCGCGGCCTGGCCCGCCGGCCGCCGCCGGTTGCCGGGCTTCGAATCCGGCCGGGCGCGGCGCGCGCCGGAACGGTTTCCAGGGGCACCTGGCCAAGCCCCTGCAGCTGGCGGATCACCGCCGCCTCGTCCGCGGCTTCGATCTGGCCCTCGATCAGGTTGCCGCCGGCATCCGCCGCCTTGTAGGCGAACAGCGTCATCGCGAGGTCTCCTCGGTGACGCGGCGGACCTCTTCGAGCGTGGTCAGCCCGGCCAGGCATTTCTCCAGCCCGTCCTCGAACATCGACCGCATGCCGGCGGCGCCGGCCGCCCGGGTCAGCTCGGCGGTCGAGATCCGCCGATGCAGCAGCTCCCGCAGTTCGTCGGTCAGCTCGAAGAACTCGAAGATGCCGATCCGGCTCGTATAGCCCAGGCCCTCGCAGGCGGGGCAGCCCACGGCGCGGTACGTCATCGCCCCGGCATCTGCAGGACGGCCGAGGTGTTCGAAGACCTCGGCCGGAACCGGATGGGGGACCCGGCACACCGGGCAGAGCTGCCGCACCAGGCGCTGGCCCATGACGCCGCGGATGGTCGAGGTCAGCAGATAGCCGTCCACGCCCATGTCCAGCAGCCGGTTGATCGCGCCGGTGGCGCTGTTGGTGTGCAGGGTGGACAGCACCAGGTGTCCGGTCAGCGCCGCATGGACCGCGATGTTGGCGGTCTCGCCGTCGCGGATCTCGCCGACCATGATGACATCCGGGTCGTGCCGCATGCTGGACCGCAGCACGCGGGCGAAGTCCAGCCCGATCTGCGGCTGCACATTGGTCTGGTTGATGCCGTTGATCTGATATTCGATCGGGTCCTCGACCGTCAGGATCTTCCGCGTCGGCTGGTTCAGGATGCGGAGGGCGGAGTAGAGCGTCGTGGTCTTGCCGCTGCCGGTCGGGCCGGTGACCAGCAGGATGCCGTGCGGGTGCGCCAGATGCCGGCGAATGCCGTCCTCCACCGCGGGCGAGAGGCCGAGATCCTGGAGGTCGAGCGCCATCCCCTTGGTGTCGAGCAGGCGGATGACGACGTTCTCCCCATGCATCGTCGGCATCGTCGCCACGCGCATGTCGATCTTCTGGCCGCCGGCGGTGAACCGCGCCCGGCCGTCCTGGGGCAGGCGCCGCTCGGCGATATCGAGCCGGGCGAGGATCTTGATCCGGCTGATCAGGGCCGGCGCCAGCCGCGCGGGCGGCGCCGTCATGTCCTTGAGCAGCCCGTGGATGCGGTAGCGGAGCTTCAACGCCTCGCGATAGGTCTCGAGATGGATGTCGGATGCCTGCAGCCGCATGGCGTCGGCGAAGATCTGGTTCACCAGGCGGATCACCGGCGCTTCCTGGGCCAAGTCCTTCAGCTGTTCGACATCGGGGTCGCCGATCGCGTCGCTCTCGATCTCGATGCCGTCGGAGATCCGCTCGATGGTCGAGCGGCCGGCCTCGAAATACCGGGCGTGAATATCGGCCAGGTCGTCCGCCGCCGCCACCACCGGCCGGACGCGCTTGCCCACCGCCATCTCAACGGCCCGGACCGCGAAATCATCGGCCGGGTCGGCCATGGCGAGCGCAACGTCCTCCCCGGTCTCCTCGATGGGAAGGAGGCGCGAGGCCTTGAGGAAGCGGGCGGGCAGCTTGTCGGTCAGGATCGGCTCGGCGGGGAACTGCGCGCGCGTCGCCAGGGGCAGGCCGTACAGGATCGACAGCGCCTCGGCGTGATCCTGGCTCGAGACCAGCCCCAGCTGCGTGATCAGCGTCGCGATGGGCTCGGAGGACGATGCCTCCAGCCGCGTCAGCCGGGCGACGTCCTCCGGTCCGAGCTTGCCGAGCTGAACGAAGATCTCGACCAAGGATCGCGGCTGATCCATCGCCGTGCCACCCGATAGGCTGGAATTCCGATCGGTGATCACGACCGGGCGCGCCATGATGGCCGCAGATCCGCGCCGGGTAAATGCGATCGGCGGCCGCTCACATCCAAATCGCGTCACTGTAGCGCGGCGCCGGCAGGATCGTCCGGATCCGCCGGCCCCCCTGCGGCACGTTGGGGCGTGAACAGCCGCATCCATCGTTCGTCGGCGCCGCCCGTCAGATGGATGCTCGTGTCCGAGATCGTCTCGACATGCCATCCGCCGATATCGTCGCCCGCCCGCACCGTGACCGCGGGGCCGCCGGCCCGCGGCCGCAGGATGGCCAGCACCCCTCCCCGTCCGCTGACGATCCCGACCAGCGCGTAGTCGGTCCGGTCCACCGGCGGAGGCGGCGGCGGCTCGGGCGGAGCCTCGGGGACGGGCGGGGGCGCTTCGGCGACGGGCGGCGCCGGCGGTGCCGGCCGGCGCGTGGGTGCGAAGAGCGGCCGCGCCGACGTGTCGGTCAGCCGATCGATCGAAACGAGACGGGGCGCCGGCGCATCGACCGGATCCGCTTCCTCCGGATCCTCGGCGGCAAGGGCTGCCGCCGAGGGACGCTCCACGGCCCGGGCCGGTGCGGCACGGTCGTCGGGCAGCAGCAGCGATGCGGGCAGGCCGACGAGGCCGAGCGCGATGACGCCCCAGGTCACGGGACTCAGGCGCGTCATGCCGGCTTCCCTGCCCCCGGCATGTAGCCATACACCTGGAAGGTGATCGACAGGACCGGGTCGGCGGCGCCGGGTTCCGCCGTGCGGATCTCGAGGTCGTCGATGAACAGGTCGGGCAGGCCGCTTTCGACCGCGTACAGGACCCGCTGCAGCGGATCGATCCGCGTCGACAGCGTCACCCGCAGCCCGACGCGGAGATAGGCGCCCTCCTCCCGGGCGGGCAGCACCGCCGCATCCTCCATCTGGGCCCCGGCGCCGTCGATGATGGTGCCGACCAGGCGCTGCAGATTGGCGCCGCCGATCGCCGCGTTGGCCCCCGCCAGGAAGCGGTCCCCTTGCCCGAGGGAGGCGCGCAGGGCGTCCCGCCGCTGCAGCAGGCCGGGCTGCCGGGCCGCGACGCGTTCGAGATCGGCAACCCGGGCGGCGATCTCGTCGCGCTCCTCGCCGGCGCGCAGCAGCATCCTGGCCTCGACGGCGAGGCCGGCCAGCGGCAACGCGACGACGATTCCGAGAATCGCCAGGGCGATCCATCGCGGGCCGATGTGAAGCCGGAGCGCCGGCGTCTTCACGGCTAAGGCTCCAGCCGCGGCCGGATGTCGGCGCCCACCGCGAATCGGTCCTTTCCGAGCTCGCGGTCCCGCGTGCTCGGCGCCTGGAACTTCGCATCGTGGAAGTCGCTGGAGCTCTCGAGCGACCCGATCAGCATCGACGCATCGGCGGCATAGCCGGCCAGCCTGAGGGCCCCGCCGGACATCACCAGCTCGGTCAGCCAGACGTCATCGGGCAGGATGCGGGTCACGGCCTCCAGCACGATCGACGCCGCCGGTGTCTGGCGCCGCCTGTCGTCGACAAAGCGCTGCGCCTCCCGCAGAGCCCTGATATCGCCCTGCAGCTGCCGCACCGCCTCGACGTCCGGCTGCAAGGCGGCCAGCTGCGCGCGCGCCGCATCGATCGCCCGCTCGCGCTCCCGGATCTGCCAGCCGAGGACACCCGCGGCGCCGACGGCCAGAAGCAGCATTGCCGCGGCCACCGCCGCCGCCGCCCGCCGGAGGCTTCTCGTCTGCGACGGAGGATCTGCCTGGCCGGACGGCGGCATCAGGATCTGCCTGCCGCCGCCGTCCTGCGCGTCCAGCTCGATCGCCGCGATTCTCAGGCCGTGCTCCGCCAGGCGCTGCCGCAGCGACTCCACCTTGGCGCAGGGGACGATGGTGATCGCGGCCTCGATCTTGCGTCCCCCATCGACCAGCCGGGCCACCCGGCTGTCGAGAAAGACCTGGGCCCCGGCCCAGGGCGTCAGGCGGTCCATCTCGAGCCGGGCGATGCCCGGCACGGCGGGAGCCGCCATCCGAGGGAGCAGGAATGTCCGCTTCAGCGCCCATTCGCCCGGCACGCGCAGCACGACGGTCCGGCGCCCGGATCGCGGCGCCCAATCGGCAGCCCGCCGCTTGTGGCCGGCCTCGGTGACGAACAGATCGCCGTCGATCGCCTCGGCCACCGGCTGGCGGTGGCGCGGACCGATCGCGCCCGTCAGCCGCTCCGGCAGAAAGGTCCGGAGCTGCCGGGACCACCAGCCGAATGCCCGCGCGACCGCACCGGTGAGCGCATCGATGCTGACTGCGAGGGCCATCGCGAGGCACCGGACCAACAAGCCGAAAGGGGCTCGATTCCAAACACGATTGGCGGCCAGCGTCCAATGAAAGCGATGCGGAGCCTTTTCCCATTACGCAATGCACGCTCCTCATCGCGTTCCTGGACAGGACCCTATCCACATGGTAGCGGAGGCTTCAGATACACCCTGCGGCCCGGCCTTTTTGCCGAGATCAACGAGTGACACTCGAATGGGCGACGTTCGTCAGGGGCAGGCCGCTCGTTCTGGCCGATATTCAGCCCTCATTTCTATGCTGGTATTGATGTCGTTGGCTGGCTGTGACAAGCCGCCACCTGTCAGTACTTCGATGACCGTCGACCAGGCAGCGCGTGCTTCGTTCGATGCTCCGGCCCGATTTCCGAAGACGACCACCGGTTCGGTCTCCGTTGCGCAGTCGCCGAATGACCTTCGCGCGCCGCAACTGTACTTCGGCGCCGAAGCCGCCGTCTCCCCCGCTGTCCAGACAACGCCGGTGACGGTGGGCAGCGAGGGCACGCAGATCAATTTCGAGAACGCGGATATTCGGGACTTCCTGAAGGCCGTCCTGACCGACACGCTGAAGGTGTCCTACACCGTCGACGCGCGCGTCCAGGGCACCGCCACCGTGTCGACCAGCAGGCCGCTCAATCGCGAGGACCTGCTGGCGACGGTCGAGACGGTCCTGCGCAGCGACGGCGCGGCCATGATCCCGTCCGGTTCCGACTATCGAATCGTGCCGGCCAACGAAGCCTCGGGCGGCCGGGTGGCGGTCCAGCTCGGTCCCGATCCGACCCCGCTGCCGGCCGGCTACGGCGTCACCATCATTCCGCTGCGCTACGTGCAGGCGGCGACCGTCGCGCCCCTGATCTCGCCGGTCGCCAACAGCAACGTGGTCCGGGTGGACCCGACCCGGAACATCATCGTCCTGGCCGGGCCGAGCAGCGACCGGACCGCGCTGGCGGAGATGATCGCGTCATTCGACATCGACGCCATGAAGGGTGTCTCGGCCGGCCTGTTTCCGCTGCACCGGTCCGACCCCGCCTCGCTGATCCAGGAGCTGCGCTCGGTCTTCAGCCAGGGGCAAGGCAATTCGGCCCAGACCGGCGTCGACTTCCTGCCGATCCGGCGCCTGAACGCCATCCTCGTCGTCACCCGCCAGCCCGGCCGGCTGCGCCAGGCCGAGACCTGGATCAACCGGCTGGACCAGGGCGACAAGCAGGGCAAGCAGATCTATGTCTACCAGGTCGAAAACGGCACGGCCGAGAACCTGGCGTCGATCCTCAGCCAGTTCTTCGGCGGCGGCTCCGCCAGGACGTCGGCCCCGATCGGCGAGAGCAGCACCGTGGCCCCCGGACTGCAGCC
The DNA here is from genome assembly GCF_042743185.1 of Inquilinus sp. NPDC058860. Taxonomy (NCBI): domain Bacteria; kingdom Pseudomonadati; phylum Pseudomonadota; class Alphaproteobacteria; order Rhodospirillales; family Rhodospirillaceae; genus Inquilinus; species Inquilinus sp. NPDC058860. The sequence goes on from NZ_JBHYMS010000086.1 coordinate 15,585, forward strand.
GCAGACCGTCTCGAGCGAGGGCGCGATCCCGTCGCGCCCCGGCGGCGGCGCGCCGGCGGATTCGTCGAGCGTGATGTCGGCGGGAGAGAAGCTGGGCATCCTGTCCAACGACCTGAACGCCACGCTTGCCGGGGACGGCGGCACTGCATCCGGCCGGGGACAGGACGGCTTCGACGGAGCGCAGGTCGTCGCCGACAAGGAGCGGAACGCCCTGCTGGTGATGGCGACGCCGCAGGCCTGGCGGAAGATCGAGGCGGCGATCCGCATGATCGACCTGCCGCGATACCAGGTCCTGATCCAGGCCACGATCGCCGAGGTCCAGCTGAACAACACGCTGCGCTACGGCGTCCACTACTTCCTGGAGAACGGGAACTTCTCCTCGATCTTCACCAGGGGCAACGGCTTCAGCGTCAACCCCACGGTCCCGGGCTTCAACTTCATCATCAGCAGCGGCAACTTCAACGTGGTGCTGGACGCGCTGTCGAGCGTCACCAACGTCAAGGTGGTCTCGTCGCCGTCGCTCGCCGTTCTCGACAACCAGACGGCCGAGCTGAAGGTCGGCGACCAGGTGCCCGTGATCACGCGCGAGCAGCAATCCACCGACAATCCCGACGCGCCCCTCGTCAACAACGTCGAGTACCGCGACACCGGCGTGAAGCTGGAGGTCACACCGCGCATCAGCCCCGACGGCCAGGTCACGCTCGACCTCAGGCAGGAGGTCAGCAACGTCGTCCGGAGCGACAGCAGCACCGCCATCAACCCGACGATCTCGCAACGCGAGGTCGGCACCACCGTGTCCGTCGCCAGCGGCCAGACGGTGATTCTCGGCGGGCTGATCTCGGACTCGCAGAATGCGAGCAATGCGGGGATTCCCGTGCTGCGGGACATCCCGCTCGTCGGCAACCTGTTCTCGGATGTCGATCGCAGCCACAACCGGACCGAGCTGGTGATCATGATGACCCCGAAGGTCATCCGGAACGCCGCCGACGCCAAGGCGGTGGCCGATGAGGTGCGCTCGCAGATGCAGATCTTCGGCGCCGGGGGGAAGAAGCCGTGACCCCGGCAAGGGCCGCACCGATCCTGCGGGCCCGCGCATGAGGCTGGGCGGCAACGAGGACGGCTACGCCGCGGTGCTGGCCCTCCTCTTCGTCGCCATCGTCGCCACCCTGACCGTGTCGATGACGCGGTCGACCTCGACGGAGTTCCGGATCGCGTCGAACGACGTCCGCGCCATCCGGATCCGGGAAGCCCTGGCCAGCGGGGTGGAGTTGGCCGTGTTCGAGATCTCCGAGCGGTTCGCCCGGCGAGCGGGCTGGCTGGGGAGGTTGAGCGTCGCGCGCGACATCGGCACGGCCCGCGTCGAGGTGGAGGTGACGGACGAGGCCGCCTTCGTCGACCTCAACAAATCCGATCCGGCTTTGGTTCTGGGCGTCTTCGCCCAGGCCGCGGCCGGCGTTCCTGCACTGTCACAGGACCAGATCGCCGCCGCGCTGCGTCAGCGACCGGCCCCGTTCCAGACGACGACCGAGCTGCATGACATGCCGGGCCTGGGTACGGAGCGGATGCGCGAAGTCGCGCGGCGAACGACCGTCTTCTCGGTGGATGGACGCATCAATCCGCTGGCGTCGGATCGCGAGGTCCTGGCGTCCCTGCCCGGCGTGTCGCCCGAGAACCTGGAGGCCGCCATTCGCGATCGCCCCACGTCCGACAGCCCGGCCGACATCGCCAGGATGCTGGGCGACCTGCCCTCCGCCGCCCCCCTGCTGCGCCAGGACGCCGGGCCGATCTACCGGGTCGTCGTCACCGCCCATGCCGGATCGGCTCGAGGACGCCTGGAGGCGACGGTATGGGTGGGCGCAGACAAGATCCGCCCTTACCGCGTCCTTGCATGGCGCGAGGGCTGGTGAGCGCCGGAAATCGACGTCATTCGCCTGCGACGGGCCTGGGACGGCACCCCTTGGGCGCGACACGAGGACTGGAGCGCGGCACCCGGACCTCGGCGCCCTTTCGCAGACGGCAAGCGTCAGAACCGGCGTCGTTCCCCTTCAGCGGCCCAGCTCCGCCAGGCGCGCCCGGGCCTCCTCACTGCCCTGCGCCGCGGCTCGCCGGAACCAGCGGACGGCTTCGTCGGGGTCCTTCCGGACCCCGCGGCCCTCGAGATACATCACGCCCACGGATGTCTCGGCGGCATCGAAGCCCTGGTCCGCCGCCATTCGGAACCACCGCAGGGCCCCGGCGTCGTTCTGCTCGACCCCGCGCCCCTGCTTGTACATGACGCCGATATTCTGCTGGGCGTGCGGGTCGCCCTGGTCGGCGGCCAGCCGAAACCACCTGAGCGCCTCACCGTCGTTCCGCTCGACGCCTCGCCCCGCGTAGTACATGAAGCCGAGATTGGTCTGCCCGTCTCTCTGGCCCTGATCGGCCACGCGGCGATACCATTTGACGGCTTCGCCGTCGTCCTGGGGCACCGCGCGGCCGAACTGATAGAAGGTGCCCAGATCGGTCTGGGCTTCCGGGTATCCCAAGTCGGCAGAAACCCGGAGCCACTTCGCGGCCTCGCCGTCATCGCGCTCGATGGCTATGCCGTCGCGGTAGAAGGTGGCGAGGAGATAGCTTCCGACGCCGTCTCCTTGGACAGCCGAAGCACGAAGCCACCTGAGGGCCTCTCTGTCGTCTTGAGGCACGCCCCGTCCGAAATGGAGCAGATACCCAAGGCTGCGTTCTGCGAGGGCGTACCGCTGCTCCGCCGCCGAGCGATACCACCTGGCGGCCTCCGTCTCGCTCTGAGCGACCCCGCGCCCGTTCAGGTACAGGTTGGCCAGGTTCCACTGGGCGATCGCGTTTCCGCTCCGCGCCGCCAGCTCGAACAGGTTGAACGCCACCAAATCGCTCTGCGCGACCCCCTGGCCGTTCAAGAACAGCAGCGCCAGGTTCTTCTGGGCAGAGACGTCGCCATGGGCAGCCGCGGGCCAATACCATCTCGCCGCCTCGCGGTGGTCCTGCGGCATGCCCTGGCCGACATCCAGCATGTAGCCGAGCATTCTCTGGGACTGGACGTCGCCCTGTTTCGCCGCCGACCGGAACCACCGGCCGGCGACGGCAAAGTCCTGGGCCACTCCGGTTCCGTTGTAGTACAGCGAGCCGAGATTCTGCCGGGCGAGGGCGTCTCCCTGCTCGGCCGCCCGCCGGTACCAGCCGAGCGCCTCGCCGTAGCTCTGCGGGACCCCGCGGCCGTGCTCATACATGAAGCCGATGCTGCGCCACGCCGTGATCAGGCCCTGGTCGGCGGCGAGGCGGTACCACCGCAGCGCTTCGCCGTCGTCCCGAGAGACGCCCCGCCCCTCGGCATAGAGATGGCCGAGGGCATCCTGGGCCAGAGCGGCCCCCTGGTCGGCCGCCATGCGATACCACCGGACCGCTTCGCCCGGATCGGGCGCGACCCCGAGACCGTCGCGATAGGCCTCGCCGAGGAGAGTCCGGGCACGGCTGTCGCCTTGCCCGGCAGCCTGGCGCCACAGGCGCAACGCCGTCGAATAGTCGAACCGGGCGAGCGCGGCGGAGCCGTCTTCCACCAGGCCGGCCGAGGCTTCGCAGGACAAAAAGACACAAGAGATCAGCACAATGGCGAGGTGACCGAATCCAAGCCTTGCATCAGCGGTAAAGCTGCTCATAAAGCGCCCCTCTCACCATCGATGCGAGCGCATCTTTCCGGCCGAGACCTATGGCGCCGCAAATCTGTCTCGACCTTGAAGCGATCTTGCAGCCAAAGCTGATCGTCCGCTGTCCGACCGGCGCCTTGCTCATCACCCGGTTCCGCGCGCCGTAGACGGACTTGATCTGCGTCCCTCGCCAAGTCCGGGGGAAGATCGCCAGAAGTGCACTGTCGCCGTATTTCGACCGTTCAAATCATCCCACGAGATTCAGATGCTTGTCAGGAAACTCTTCTAAAACGATACGGCACTCCATCAAAAGTCAATGTCAGGACACCATCATCCGAAAGAGAAAATTGCGTGCGCTCAGTTCGGGGGGATGAAGGTTGATCGGTTATGATTACAGAACCCTCGATTCGGTACAGAAGCTTTATGATCTGGTGCTTATGACGGCTTCGGATCGTGTAGGTCAGGTCGCCGTATTCATCGAACTTGGACAACACGTCACCGAGATCGGCCAACGCTCGCGCATCTTCTCGGTCGACCTCCCATGCACCGATCAGACTCATGCCGTCTCCTGCCGTCTACTCGCTTTTTGGCCGCCGAGCCTCAGGGGGTAGCCGGGATCCTCTTGACCTATTCCTCCCATAGTAAGATCAAGCACCTGCCCATCGGCCTTCGCGATCACGACGACCATCGGGGCGACCGGAGGCAGAGATCGGAGATCTCCCGCGGCCGACCCCACAATCCTCCACCGATCCCCTTGATCCTCGACTCTGAGCGGCTCTTGGATCGCGAGAGCGTCTGCCCCAAAGCGGGATCGCCAGAGGGCTGCCGCGAGCTCCTTCGCAAGGGCTTCATTTTTGACCAGTCCTCCAGACGCCTTGATGATCTCCATCCGCCCTGATGCGGCATTGATGTTGATGCCCTGAACCATGGCGCCCGCCCCAACAGAGATCAGAAAAGTAGTGAACATCCTGGCCTTCCTGGACCGCTCGAACACGAGAGCAAACGCACTCTTGCCCCAGACGCAGGCGGAAGGCTGCCCAGGCACATTGTCACCGAAATCAAATTTGGAATTCGAATTCGCGAATTCGCGTCATCGCAATTCGGGGCAACCCATCGTGAAAATCATACTTCCTCCCATGAAAAATCTGGACAAATCCCACCTACGCTCTGGAAGTAACAGGCGATTTTCTTCACCGCATCGATAGGCATACAATATCGAGATGGAACAGGGGTAGGCGTTCCTCCAAGCAGAAATTCAAAACACTCATCGCTGATGGCCTTCTGATTGGAAACAGCCATTAGATATGGAAGCTCTCCATCCGCCCTACTGTGTTGAGCGCATCCACGATCTTTGGACAATCCAATCAATAAGTTGTAGCCATTTTCTCCAATCAGCTCACAAAAGACGGAACGATCGAGATCGATCCCGGATAACAACTTCGCGAGATCTTCTTTTGTCTCGATCATCGCCCCATTTTTCGGATTGCCATCATTCTGGCGGTCGAAGAATCGTACCTTCATGATCAACGTCCAGAGAAGGGAACAACCGTTCCGTCAGGTAGCACAACGTTCATTGAGCTTCCGTTCGGAAGCATTCTTGGCAGCAATCTGGAGCAGCTTGAGCAAACAGCCGGATTTTGCCGTTCGCGTCCAGCGTCCAGCTCACCGTCCCGAGACCCGCCGCCGTCTCGCTCACCCGCCGGCCGGCGGTGTCGTAGCCATAGGCATAGGC
>NZ_JBHYMS010000087.1:0-20748 GCF_042743185.1 Inquilinus sp. NPDC058860
GCCGCCTCAACCGCGCCTCATGAACCGCCGTGTACGGAACCGTACGCACGGTGGTGTGGGAGGAGGGCCGCCGTAAGGCGCCCTCCTACCCGATTCTGAAATGAGAACAAAAGAAAAACGATCCCAAGATCGGAGTCGAAAGAAGCACTCCAACTTCGGTTTTGTTCCGGAGTCAGTCGAGGAGTCTCGGCAAAGCGGCCAAAAAGCCACTGATCACAGAAAATCCATTGATTTCCCATGATTTGACCGGCTCATCCCATTGCGTTCCATCGTTGCCCATGATATCCCATGAACTCCCATCGGATGGGATCGATCGCCCGCTTCCGGGGTGAGGCGACGGGGGTGTTGGGCGGCGGACGCGCCGCTAGGGGGATGGATGGCTCGGTTCACGGGCACTTACGTCAACAAGGTCGACAGGAAGGGGCGGGTCAGCGTGCCCGCTCCCTTCCGCGCGACCTTGGAGGCGCTGGGTGCCCCGATCGTGAACCTGAAGCCCTCCCCCGACCGCCAGGCCCTGGACGGGGTGACCGAGGCCTACATGGACGAGGTCCAGCGCCGGCTCGACGCGATGGACCTGTACTCGCCGGAGCGCGAGGCCCTGGAAATCCGTGAATTCTCCGAGACGCAGCAGCTGCAGATGGATCCGGAGGGGCGGATCATCCTGCCGCGGCACATGCTGGATCTGGCGGGCATCACCGAGAGCGTCGCCTTCATGGGCATGGGCAGCCGCTTCCAGATCTGGGAGCCGGAGGCGCTGAAGGCGCATCAGCAGGCCCGGCTGGCGGCGTCGCGCGACATGACCCTGGCGCGCGCCGGCGCCAATGGAGGCGCCGTATGAGCGGCGCCCATATCCCGGTCCTGCTGAACGAGATCGTGGCGGCGGTGGCGCCGCGCAACGGCGACCTGATCGTCGACGGCACCTTCGGCCGCGGCGGCTATGCCCGAGGCCTGCTGGCGGCCGCCGACTGCCGGGTGGTCGGCATCGACCGCGACCCCGAGGCGGTGGCGGAGGGTCGCCGCCTCGAGGCCGAGCAGCCGGGCCGGTTCCGCATCGTCGAGGGCCGCTTCGGCGCCATGGACGCGCTGGTCGGCGAGCAGGCGGACGGGGTGGTGCTGGATCTCGGCGTGTCCTCGCCGCAGCTCGACGACCCGGCGCGCGGCTTCTCCTTCCGCGCCGACGGCCCGCTCGACATGCGCATGGGACGGGATGGGCAGAGCGCGGCCGACGTGGTCAACACCATGGCCGAGGACGATCTCGCCAATGTGATCTACGACTTCGGCGAAGAGCGCCTGTCGCGCCGCGTCGCCCGCGCCATCGTCGCGGCCCGCAAGGAGGCGCGGATCGAGCGGACGCTGCAGCTGGCCGAGATCGTGCGCCGGGTGGTGCCGCGGTCGAAGGACGGCATCGATCCGGCGACGCGCACCTTCCAGGCGCTGCGCCTGTGGGTGAATGATGAACTGACGGAACTCGACCACGGCTTGAGCGGGGCCGAACGCCTGCTGAGGCCCGGGGGACGGCTCGCCGTGGTCACTTTCCACAGCCTGGAGGATCGCCGCGTCAAGCGCTTCCTGGCGGAGCGCAGCGGCGCCGGCGGCGGCGTGTCGCGCCATGTCGCGGCGCCCGGCGGTGAGACCCGGGCGCCGAGCTTCCGCCTGGCAGCCAAGCGGTCGGTCACGCCGGGCGAGGCCGAGACCCGCAGCAACCCGCGCGCCCGGTCGGCGCGGCTGCGGGCGGCGATCCGGAGCGAGGCTCCGGCCTGGCCGCCAGTTGGTGACGGGGAGAGGGGGAGGGTGGCAGCATGATCCGCGTCGGCACGATGATCTGGCTCGGCCTCATCGGGGCGTCGAGCGCGTTCCTGTTCAAGACCAGCTACGAGGTGCAGTCGCTGGAAGGCGAGTTGCGCGGCCTCAACCGGTCGATCCTGCGGGAACAGGATTCGATTCGGGTGATGCATGCCGAATGGGCGTTCCTGAACCAGCCGTCGCGCTTGCAGGCGCTGACGGACCAGTTTACGAAGCTGCGCCCGATCGCGCCGACGCAGATGATCGCCAGCGCGGCGAACCTCCCGATGCCGCAGCCGTCGATCGACGGCGAGCCGATGGCGCCGACGGCGTCGCTGGTCGCCCAGGTCGATGCGCTGCCCAGCTTCGGGCCCGTGCCCGTGCCGGGCCACAGACCCGGCGAGGGCGGTGTCCTCCTTGCCGCGGCCGAGCCGATGCCCGTCCAGACTCCAGCCGCTTCGCCCCAACTCGCATCGGCCCCGGCCGCGTCCGCCGCCCCGGTGCAGATGGCCGCCGTCGAGGTCCGGCCGGCGCCTGCGGTGGCTCCGGCCGCGATGCCCGCGACCCAGTCGCCTGCCGCGACCCTGCCCGCCGTTCGCGTCGCGACGGCCGACGTCCCGATCCGGCCGGTGGTGGCGCCGCGCCGGCCCACCGCACCGCTGGAGGCCGTGGCCCAGGCCCTGGCCCCGACCCGGGCCGCCGCATCGGATGATCCGATCGGCGCCCTGCTCTCCGGCCTCGAGGCGCCACGGGGAATTCGATGACGGCCGACGCGCTGGATGGCTTTCCGACGAATGCACCGCGGCAGACGGAGCCGGCCCTTCGGCCGGCTCAACGGCTTTCCGCGGCCATCGAGACCGGCCGTCAGCGCGTCGTCATCAGCGCCCTCGTGTTCAGCCTGGCCTTCGCCGGCATCGGCCTGCGGCTGGTCGACCTGATGGCCTTCGGCAGCGATGCCGACGGCACCCTTGCCAACCGCGCCGTCTCCGCCGTAGCACCGGTCGCCGACCGGGCGGATCTGCGCGACCGCAACGGGCTGATCCTGGCCACCACGCTGCCCTCGGTGTCGCTCTACGCCGACCCGAAGCTGGTGCTGGACCCGATCGAGGCCTCGCTGCGCCTGAGCAAGGTGCTGCCCGACCTCGACCAGAACAAGCTGCTGGCCGACCTGTCGGCGGACCGCCGCTTCGTCTGGCTGAAGCGGGGCCTGACCCCGACCCAGCAATACGAGGTCAACCGGCTGGGCATCCCCGGCCTCGCCTTCCAGAACGAGGAGCGCCGCTACTACCCGGCCGGCAACCTGACCTCGCATGTCGTCGGCTTCACCAACATCGACGCGCAGGGCATCGCCGGGCTGGAGAAGGGCCTGGACGACCGGCTGCAGAGCGGCGAGTCGGTGGCGCTGTCGATCGACCTGCGGCTGCAGGAAATGGTGCGGAACGAGCTGCAGGCCACGATCACCAAATTCAAGGCCACGGCCGGCAACGTCCTGATCATGGACGCCAAGACCGGCGAGATCCTGTCCATGGTCTCGCTGCCGGATTTCAACCCCTACGACCCGACCGCCGCTTCCGAGGACGCCCTGTTCAACCGGAACACGCTCGGCGTGTACGAGATGGGCTCCACCTTCAAGATCTTTAACACGGCGATGGCGCTGGAAAGCGGCACCTCGACCCTCCAGACCACCTATGACCAGGGTCCGATCCGGGTCGGCCGCTTCACCATCCGTAATTTCCGGGCCGAGCCGCAATCCGGGCGCTGGAGCGTCTACGAGATCTTCCGCCAGTCGATGAACACCGGCTCGGTGCACATGTTCGAGGCGGCGGGGCTCGATCGGCAGAAGGAGTTCCTGGCCCGGCTCGGATTGACGAAGCCCTCGCCGCTCGAACTGCCGGAGGTCGGCGCGCCGATGGTGCCGCGGCCCTGGAGCCAGGTCAGCGGCATGACCATCTCCTACGGCCACGGCATGGCGGTCACCCCGGTGCAGCTCGTCACCGCGGTCGCCGCCGTGGTCAATGGCGGCACCCTCCACCCGCCGACCCTGTTCAAGCGCGACCCCGCCCAACCGGTGCCGGGGACGCGGGTGCTGTCGCCCGAATTGTCGCGGACGATGCGGGCGCTGATGCGCGTCGTGACCGTCAGCGGCACCGCGACCAAGGCGGAGGTTCCCGGCTATTTCGTGGGGGCCAAGACCGGCTCGGCCAACAAGGCGGTGCGCGGCGGCTACAACCGCAAGGCCGGGGTGACCGACTTCGTCGGCATCTTCCCGGCCTATGATCCGAAATATATCGTCATGACCATGCTGGAGGATGCCCAGGCGATCCCGGGTACTTACGGCTACAACACCGCCGGCTGGAACGCGGCGCCGCTGGGCGGCCAGATCATCGCCCGCATGGGGCCGATGATGGGGGTCGAGCCGAAGGACCCGAACGACCCGGCGATCCTGCAGCAGCTGGCGCTGCCTGTCGGGCCTGTCGCCGGCGGTGCCCAGCAGGCGGCGGTCGAGGAGGAATGAGCCATGCCGGGCATTCCTGAAACCACGCTCCTGCCTGCCGGCCTCAAGGGGCTGACGGCGGATTCCCGAGCGGTCCGGCCCGGCTTCCTGTTCGCGGCCCTGCCGGGCGCGCGCGCCGACGGGCGCGCCTTCATCGCCGACGCGCTGACCGCCGGTGCCGCGGCGATCCTGGCGCCGGAGGGCACGTCGCTGCCGCCGGGCGCCCGGGCCGCGCTGATCACCGATCCGAATCCGCGGCGCCGCCTGGCGCTGATGGCGGCGGAATTCTACGGCCGGCAGCCGGCCACCATCGCCGCCGTCACCGGCACCAGCGGCAAGACCTCGACCGTCAACTTCGCCCGCCAGCTCTGGACCCTCCTGGGGCATCAGGCGGCCAGCCTGGGCACGCTCGGGGTGATGGCGCCGGGGCGCGAGCGCTACGGCTCGCTGACCACGCCCGACCCGGTGGCGCTGCATGCCGAGCTGGCCGACCTGGCCGCGGCCGGGGTGACCAGGCTGGCGATGGAGGCGTCGTCGCACGGCCTCGACCAGTTCCGGCTGGACGGGGTGCGGGTGACGCTGGCCGCCTTCACCAACTTCACCCAGGACCATCTCGACTACCACGCCACCATGGAGGCCTACCTGGCGGCCAAGGCGCGGCTGTTCGACAAGGTGCTGCAGCCCGGCGGCACCGCCGTGATCAATGCCGACGTGCCGGAGGCGGCGGGGCTGATCGGCCGCACCCGCGCCGCCGGCCGCAGAGTGCTGACCCTGGGCCGCGCCGGCCGGGAGTTCCGGCTGGACCTGGCGGAGCCGCTGCCGCACGGCATCGACCTGCGCTTCACCGCCGGCGGCAGGGCGTACCGGGCGGAGCTGCCGCTGGTCGGCGGCTTCCAGGCCTACAATGTGCTGACCGCGCTGGCGCTGGTGGCGGCGGACGGCGCCGACCTCGATGCCGCCGTCGGGCTGCTGGAGCGGCTGAAGGGCATTCCGGGCCGGGTCGAGCTGGTGGCCAGCCACCCGAACGGCGCTCCGGTCTATGTCGACTACTCGCACAAGCCGGGCGCGCTGGAGACGGTGCTGAACGCCCTCAGGCCCCACACCCGCGGCGCCCTGGTCGTGGTGTTCGGCTGCGGCGGCGACCGCGACCGCGCCAAGCGCCCGCTGATGGGCGAGATCGCGGCGCGCCTGGCCGACCGCGTGATCGTCACCGACGACAACCCGCGCAGCGAGGATCCGGCCGAGATCCGTCGCCAGGTGCTGGCCGGCTGCCCCGGCGCCGCCGAGATCGGCGACCGGGCCGAGGCCATCCGCGCCGCGGTCGAGGGGCTTGGCCCCGGTGATGTCCTGGTCGTGGCCGGAAAGGGCCATGAGACCGGCCAGATTATCGGCGATGACGTGCGACCGTTCGACGATGCGGAGCAGGCGCGCGCAGCCGTGACCGATGTGAAGGGCGACCCGCGATGGAGACGAACGCCATGACCAACCCTGCGCTCTGGCCGGCCGCGGAGGCGGCCGCCGCAACCAACGGGATGCAGGTCGGGGAGTGGGCGGCGACCGGCGTCTCGATCGACAGCCGCTCGGTCGTGGCGGGCGACCTGTTCGTGGCGCTGCGCGGGCCGAACTTCGACGGCCACGACTACGTCAAGGACGCCCTGGCCAAGGGCGCCGCGGCGGTCATGGTCGACCGGGTGCCGCAAGGCGTTCCGCACGACGCGCCGCTCCTGGTGGTCGACGACACCATGGACGGGCTGACCGACCTGGCGCGCTTCGCCCGCATGCGCAGCGAGGCGCGGGTCATCGGGGTCACAGGCTCGGTCGGCAAGACCAGCACCAAGGAGGCGCTGAAGCTGGCCCTGTCGGCCACCGCGCCGGCCTATGCCTCGCAGGGCAACCTGAACAACCAGTGGGGCGCGCCGCTCAGCCTGTCGCGGATGCCGGAGCAGGTCGCCTACGGCGTGTTCGAGCTCGGCATGAACCATGCCGGCGAGATCGCGCCGCTGTCCCGCCTGGTCGAGCCGGACGTTGCCATCATCACCAATGTCGAGGCGGTGCACGCCGCGCATTTCCACTCGGTCGAGGGCATCGCCGACGCCAAGGCCGAGATCTTCCGCGGCATGGGGCCGGAGAGCACGGCGATCCTGAACCGCGACAGCCCGTTCTTCCCGCGCCTGGTCGCCCATGCCCGGACCCAGGGCGTCGGCCGGATCTGGAGCTTCGGCGAGCATGCCGAGGCCGATGCCCGGCTGGTCGACTGCTCGCTGCACACCGCGGCCAGCGCGGTCGACGCCGTGATCCTGGGCGAGCCGGCGCGCTACACCCTGTCCGCCCCGGGCAGGCACTGGGTGCTGAACAGCCTGTCGGTGCTGCTGGCGGCCAAGGCGATGGGCGCCAGCATCGCCGGCGCCGCCCGCGCCATGGGCCGGATCACGCCGCTGCGCGGCCGCGGCGCGCGCATCACCATCGAGCTGCAGCGCGGCGGCCAGGCCGGCAAGCTGCTGCTGATCGACGAGAGCTACAACGCCAGCCCGGTCTCGGTCGCCGCCGGCCTCCAGGTGCTGGGCGGGGTCGACAGCGGCCCCGACGGCCGCCGCATCGCCGTGCTCGGCGACATGCTGGAGCTCGGCCCCGACGCGCCGGCCCTGCACGCGGCGCTGAAGCAGCATGTCCTGGCCAACGACATCGATCTCGTCTTCACCTGCGGCCCGGACATGAAGCAGCTGCACGACGCCCTGCCGGAAGGCCGGCGTGGCGCCCATGCGGCCGACAGCGCCGCCCTGGCGCCGGTCCTGGCCGAGGCGGTGCGCCCGGGCGACTGCGTCATGGTCAAGGGCTCGCTCGGCAGCCGCATGGCCGTGATCGTCGAGACGCTGGAAAATCTGCACGTGGCGCGCGAGAACCGGGCCTCCCAAACCCAGCCGTCGCCGAAACGCGTCGCGAACGGCCTCTGAAAGGAACGGTCCCCCGGTGCTTCCGGCCCTCTTCGCCCCGCTCGCCGACCAGGCGCTGGTCTTCAACCTGTTCCGGTACCTGACCTTCCGGACCGGGGCCGCGGTGATGACGGCGCTCGTCATCGCCTTCGTCATCGGTCCCTCGATGATCCGGTGGCTGAAGTCGCGGCAAGGGGCGGGGCAGCCGATCCGCGAGGACGGGCCGGAGGGCCATTTCAAGAAGCGCGGCACGCCGACCATGGGCGGGCTGATGATCCTGATCGCGATCGTGGTCTCGACCCTGCTCTGGGCGGATCTGCGCAACGCCTTCGTCTGGATCACCCTGCTGGTGACGATCGGCTTCGGCCTGGTCGGGTTCGGCGACGACTACCTGAAGCTGACCAAGCGCAATCCCAAGGGCCTGTCCGGCAAGCTGAAGCTGGTAGTGCAGGGGGTGATCGCGCTGGTCGCCGTCTACTGGTATCTGCAGGTGACGCCGGAGGTGCGCGAGACCGCGGTCGCGATCCCGTTCCTCAAGGATGTCATGGTCGAGCTCGGCATCCTGTTCTTCCCCTTCGCCATGCTGGTCATGGTCGGCGCCTCGAACGCGGTGAACCTGACCGACGGGCTGGACGGCCTCGCCACCATGCCGGTGATCATCGCCGCCACCTGCTTCGGCCTGATCGCCTACCTCGCCGGCAACGTCGTGTTCGCCGGATACCTGCAGATCCACCACGCCCCGGGCGCCGGCGAGCTGGCGGTGTTCTGCGGTGCCCTGATCGGCGGCGCGCTGGGATTCCTCTGGTTCAACGCGCCCCCGGCGATGGTGTTCATGGGCGACACCGGATCGCTGTCGATGGGCGGCGCGCTCGGCGCCATCGCCATGATCACCAAGCACGAGATCGTGCTGGCCATCATCGGCGGCCTGTTCGTGCTCGAGGCGGTGTCGGTGATGGTGCAGGTCGCCAGCTTCAAGCTGACCGGCAAGCGGGTGTTCCGCATGGCGCCGCTGCACCACCATTACGAGAAGAAGGGCTGGGCCGAGCCGACCATCGTGATCCGGTTCTGGATCATCGCCGTGATCCTGGCCCTGATCGGTCTTTCGAGCCTGAAGCTGAGGTGATCGGATGATCGACCTCTCGCATCTCAAGGGCCGCAGCGTCGCCGTCCTCGGCCTCGGCAAGTCGGGCACCGCCGCGATCCGGGCGCTGAAGGCGGCGGGCGTCGAGGTCGTGGCCTGGGACGACAAGGTCGCCGGCCGCTCCTTCGCCGAGCGCGAGGGCGTGCCGGTGCGCGACTTCGCGGCCGAGGGCATGGCCGGCATCGATCTCGTGATGCTCAGCCCCGGCATCCCGCGCACCCATCCGCGGCCGCATCCGGCGGTGGCGCGGGCGCTGGAGGCCGGCTGCCGCCTGGTCGGCGACATCGACCTCCTGGCCGAGGCGCTGCCGGAGGCCGGCTTCCTCGGCGTCACCGGCACCAACGGCAAGTCGACCACCACGGCGCTGCTGCAGCACGTGTTCGAGGCGGCGGGCTTCGACTCCGAGGCCGGCGGCAATCTCGGCCCCGCCGCGCTCGGCCTCAGGCCCGTCGGCTCGGGCGGCTGGTACGTGCTCGAGGTCTCGTCCTACCAGCTCGAGACCATCACCGAGGTGCCGTGGTCGATCGGGGTCTTCATCAACATCACCCCCGACCATCTCGACCGCTATCCGGATATGGCCGGCTACGTCGCCGCCAAGCAGCGGCTGCTCGACGGCATCCGTCCGGGCGGCACCGCGGTGATCGGAGTCGACGACGACCATTCCCGCTCAGTGTTCGAGAAGACCCGGGCGCGGCCGGAGATCCGGGCGATCCCGATCTCGGCCGAGCGCGCGGTCGAGGGCGGCGTCTTCGTCCGCGATTTCGTGCTGCAGGATGCGACCGAGGGCAAGGCACGCGCGGTGCTCGACCTGCGCCAGGCGCCGGCGCTGCCGGGTGCCCATAACGGCCAGAACGCCGCCTGCGTCTGGGCCGCCGCGCGGGCCGCCGGCGTGCCGGAAGAGGTGCTGGCCGCGGCGATCCGCACTTTCCCGGGCCTGGCCCACCGGCAGCAGCTGGTCGGCACCATCGCCGGCATCCGCTTCGTCAACGACAGCAAGGGCACCAACCCCGACGCGGCGGCCAAGGCGCTCGGCTCCTACGACACGATCTACTGGATCGCCGGCGGCCGGCCCAAGGAGGGCGGGCTGGAGGCGGTCGACCCCTACCTGCCGCGGGTGCGCCAGGCCTTTCTGATCGGCGAGGGCGCGCCCAAGTTCGCCGCCCATCTCGAGGGCCGGGTGCCCTATCAGCGCTCGACCGACCTCGACGCCGCGATCGAGGCCGCCTACCGGGCCGCCAGGGCGGACGGCGTCGCCGGCGCCGTGGTGCTGCTGTCGCCGGCCTGCGCCTCCTTCGACCAGTTCGCCAATTTCGAGGCGCGGGGCGAGGCCTTCGCCGCCTCGGTCAAGGGGCTGCAGGTCCGGGTGGAGAGGGGGGAGCTGTAGATGGTGACCCTGGATCGCGCCGACAGCTCGGTCATCGGCCGCTGGTGGTGGACGGTCGACCGCTGGATGCTGCTGCTGCTCGGCATCATCATGGGCATCGGCGCGATCCTGATCCTGGCCGCCAGCCCGGCCGTCGCCCAGCGCATCAATCTCGGCGAGTTCTACTTCATCGAACGCCATGTGATGATGCTGCTGCCGGCCATCGCGCTGACCTTCCTGGTCTCGCTGATGAGCCCACCGGCGATCCGGCGCGTCTCCGCGATCGTGCTGGTCCTGTCGATGCTCGGCGTCTTCGCCACGCTGTTCGTCGGGGTCGAGATCAAGGGCGCGACCCGCTGGATCCAGCTGCCCGGCATGTCGCTGCAGCCCTCGGAATTCGTCAAGCCGGCCTTCGCCGTGGCCGCCGCCTGGCTGTTCGCGCAGCAGAAGACCCGGCCGGGATTCCCCGGCTACATCGCTTCGACCGTGCTCTACGCCCTGATCGTCCTCCTGCTGCTGTCGCAGCCGGATCTCGGCATGACCGTGGTCGTCACCGCGGTCTGGTTCATCCAGTTCTTCATCGCCGGGCTGCCGATGTTCCTGGTGGTCGGGCTGATCGGCATGGGCGCCGGCGGCCTGGTCGGCTCCTACTTCCTGTTCGAGCACGTGCGCAGCCGCATCGACCGCTTCCTCGATCCCTCGACCGGCGACAACTACCAGGTCGACCGCGCGATCGAGGCCTTCACCAATGGCGGCCTGTTCGGCACCGGCCCGGGCGAGGGCTCGGTCAAGCTGTACCTGCCGGACGCCCACGCCGATTTCATCTTCGCCGTCGGCGGCGAGGAGTTCGGCCTGTTCTTCTGCCTGCTGCTGGTGGCGCTGTTCGCCTTCATCGTCGTCCGCGGCCTGTCGCGGGTGATGAACGAGACCAACCTGTTCATCATGCTGGCGGTGGTCGGCCTCGTCACCCAGTTCGGGCTGCAGGCGGCGATCAACATGGCCTCGACCCTGCACCTGATCCCGACCAAGGGCATGACCCTGCCCTTCGTCAGCTATGGCGGCTCGTCCCTGATCGCGCTCGGCTACGGCATGGGCATGGTGCTGGCGCTGACCCGCAGGCATGCGGGAAGCGGGGGCATGCGGTGAGTGGTGCCCGTCCCATCCTGCTGGCCGCCGGCGGCACCGGCGGCCATGTCTTCCCGGCGGAGGCGCTGGCGCGGACGCTGATCGCCCGCGGCCACGCCGTGCGCCTGGCGACCGACCCGCGCGGCCGCGCCTTCGGCGACCGGCTGCCCGAGGTGCCGGTCGATGCGGTCCGCTCCGCCACCGTGGCGCCCGGGCTGCTCGGCAAGCTGAAGACCGCGACCCTGCTCGGCCTCGGCTATCTCGACGCAAGCGGCGTGCTGCGCCGGCACCGGCCCGCCGCCGTGGTCGGCTTCGGCGGCTATCCCTCGGCCCCGACCGTGCTGGCCGCGTCGCGTGCCGGCATCCCGGTGCTGCTGCACGAGCAGAACGCGCTGCTGGGCCGGGTCAACCGCTGGCTGGCCGGCCGCGCCGCCGCCATCGCCACCGGCTTTCCGCTGCAGTCGGCAGGCCAGGAAACCCGGCGAGTCGAGGTCACCGGCAACCCGGTCCGTCCGGCGATCGCAGCCAAGGCCGACGCGCCCTATCCGGCGCCGGCGGAGGAGGGCAGGCTGACCCTGCTGGTGATCGGCGGCAGCCAGGGCGCACGGGTGTTCAGCGAGCTGATCCCGGCCGCGGTGGCGCTGCTGCCGGAGGCGCTGCGAGGCCGCCTCTCGATCGTGCAGCAGTGCCGGCCCGAGGACATCGAGGCCTGCCGCGGCCGCTACGCCGCGATCGGCGCCGACGCCACGCTGTCGACCTTCTTCGACGACGTGCCGGAGCGGCTGGCCGCGGCCCAGCTGGTGATCTGCCGCTCCGGCGCCTCGACCGCGGCGGAGCTCGGCGTCATCGGCCGCCCCGCCATCCTGGTGCCCTATCCCTTCGCCATGGACGACCACCAGACCGCCAATGCCAGGGCCATCGCGGCCTCGGGCGGGGGGTGGCTGATGCCGCAGTCGGATCTCACTCCGGAAGTGCTGGCATCGCGTCTCGAACACCTGTACACCCGCCCCTCCGTTCTGGTGGAAGCCGCCGGCGCCGCGCGCGCCGCAGCCCATCCGGATGCCGCCGACCGACTCGCCGATCTCGTCCTCGCCCTTGCCGGGCAGGAGGCGGGCCTTCGCGCGTCGGGCGCAACTGGAGCTTAAGTTAGGAGGTCCGCCGATGAGGCAGATGCCGCTCGACATTGGGATGATCCACTTCGTGGGGATCGGCGGCATCGGCATGAGCGGGATCGCCGAGATCCTGCACAATCTCGGCTATTCGGTACAGGGCACCGACGTGGCCGAGAGCGCCAATGTCCTGCGCCTGCGCAAGGCCGGCATCGATGTCAAGATCGGCCATGCCGCGGCCCATCTCGGCGACGCCGCGGTGGTCGTCATCTCGTCGGCGGTGAAGAGCGACAACCCGGAGGTCAAGGCCGCCCGCGCCGCCCTGATCCCGGTGGTGCGCCGGGCCGAGATGCTGGCCGAGCTGATGCGGCTGAAATGGTCGATCGCGATCGGCGGCACCCACGGCAAGACCACCACCACCAGCCTGGTGGCGGCGATGATCGACGGCGCCGGCATGGATCCGACTGTCATCAACGGCGGCATCATCAACGCCTATGGCACCAACGCCCGGCTCGGCCAGGGCGACTGGATGGTGGTCGAGGCCGACGAGAGCGACGGCACCTTCACCCGGCTGCCGGCGACCATCGTCGTGGTCACCAACATCGACCCCGAGCATCTCGACTTCTACGGCGATTTCGACTCGGTGAAGGCGGCGTTCGAGCAGTTCGTCACCAACACGCCGTTCTACGGCTTCGCCGTCCTCTGCATCGACCATCCGGAGGTGCAGGCGCTGATCTCGCGGGTCACCGACCGGCGCATCGTCACCTACGGATTCAGTCCGCAGGCCGACGTCCGCGCGGTCGATTTTTCGATCGAGACGCGCGGCTCGCGGTTCACCGCCGTGCTCCAGGACCGGCAGTCCGGAAAAAGCCGTCTGATACGCGATATTGTGTTGCCAATGCTCGGGCAACACAATATCCAGAATGCATTGGCCGCTATCGCCGTGGCCCATGAGATGGGAATGGACGACGGGCAGATCATCGAAACGCTTGCGCGCTTCAGCGGTGTGAAGCGCCGGTTCACCAAGACCGGCGAGTCGGGCGGTGTGACGGTGATCGACGATTACGGCCACCATCCGGTGGAGATTTCGGCGGTGCTCAAGGCGGCCCGGGCCGCGGCCCAGAAGCACAAGGTGATCGCCGTGGTGCAGCCGCACCGCTACAGCCGCCTGGCCAGCCTGTTCAAGGAATTCTGCACCTGCTTCAACGACGCCGACATCGTCGTGGTCGCGGATGTCTACGCCGCCGGCGAGGCGCCGGTCGAAGGCGCCACCCGCTCGGCCCTGGTCGAAGGGCTGCGCGACAGCGGCCACCGTCGCGTGATCCCGCTGCCGGGGCCGGAAGCGCTGCCGCAGCTCGCCTACGACCTGGCCCAGCCGGGCGACTTCGTGGTCTGCCTCGGTGCCGGCAACATCACCGCCTGGGCCAACGCCCTGCCCGTCGAACTCGACGCGCTGCGCGCGAAGGCGGGCCGATGATTAGCCTGCATTTCTCGCCCCCCTTGCGCCCTGCGCCGGTTCAACCTGCCGACAGGGCAGGAGGACGGCGCAGCGCGATGCAGCGCATCGCGCAAGCCGTTCGACGCACCATGTCGGCAGGTTCAACCGGCCCGAAGGGTCGCGTTGCGGCGGCCGCCTGCGGGCGCGGGCCGCTCGACCGTATGGCCCGATACGCTCTTCGCGGCCCGCGCCCTCATTCGACTCCCCGCAACGCGACGCAGGGCGCAAGGGGGACGAGAGATGCAGGCTAGGTCGGTTGCAGTCCTCTACGGCGGCTGGTCGGCGGAGCGCGAGGTCAGCCTCGTCTCCGGCAAGGCCGTCGCCGTGGCGCTGCGCGGCCGCGGCCACCGGGTCGAGCTGATCGACGTCGGCCGCGACCTCGACGCGCTGCTGCGCGCCCTGCGGCCGGCGCCGGACGTGGTGTTCAATGCCCTGCACGGCAAGGGCGGCGAGGACGGCACGATCCAGGGCGTGCTCGACATGCTGGGCCTGCCCTACACCCATTCCGGCGTGCGGCCCTCGGCGATCGCCATGTCCAAGCCGGCGACCAAGCAGGTGGTCGGCGCGGTCGGCATCCGCACCGCCCGCGGCGTGGTCGCGCCGCCGCAGCAGGTGGTCGAGCGCCACCTGCTGGAGCCGCCCTATGTGGTCAAGCCGGCCGCCGAGGGCTCCAGCGTCGGCGTCCGCATCGTCCGCGCCAACGACAACGCGCCGTCGATCGACCTGGCCGCCTGGGGCTACGGCGACGCGCTGGTCGAGGAATACATCTCCGGCCGCGAGCTGACCGTCGGCGTGATGGGCGACCGCGCCCTGACCGTGACCGAGATCGCGCACACCCACGCCTTCTTCGACTACGACGCGAAATACACCGAGGGCCACGCCGTCCACACCCTGCCGGCGCAGGTGCCGGACGTCGTCTCCGCCGAGGCCATGCGCCTGGCGCTGCTGGCGCACCGGACGCTCGGCTGCCGCGGCATCAGCCGCACCGATTTCCGCTGGGACGACACCCGGCCGGGCACGGAAGGGCTCTACTTCCTCGAGATCAACACCCAGCCGGGCTTCACCCCGATCTCGCTGGTGCCGGAGCAGGCCAAATACGTCGGCGTCGACTTCGCCGATCTGTGCGAATGGCTGCTGGAGGATGCCGCATGCGGCCGCTGAGCGCCGAGCCCGACTCCGCGCGCCGGCGCGGCAGCGGCGGCACCTCGGTGCGCCGCAAGCCGATGGCCCGGCGCCAGGCGGCGGCGCTGCGCCTCGGCGGACTGGCGCTGGGCGGCATCGCCGTGTTCGGCCTGCTGGCCGCGCTGTGGACCAGCGGCACGCTGACCGCCGCCGGGCGCGGCATCCATGGCGCCGTGATGGGGCTGACCGTGGCGGCCGGCTTCTCGGTGCAGGAGGTGCTGGTCGAAGGCCGGCGCTCGGTCGATGGCGGCGTGATCATGGCGGCGCTCGGCGTCGGCCGCGGCGACCCGATCTTCGACCTCGAGCCGGATGCGGCCCAGGCCAAGTTGCTGGACATCCCCTGGATCAGGTCGGCCAGCGTCGAGCGCCGGCTGCCCGATACCGTCTTCGTGCGGATCGAGGAACGGATGCCGCTGGCGCTGTGGCAGAACAACCAGAGCTTCAGCCTGATCGACCGCGCGGGCCACGTCCTGCCGGTGCCGTCGGTGGCCGACTATCCGGACCTGCCGATGGTGGTCGGCGGCGATGCGGCCGCGACCGCGGCGACGCTGATCGACGCCCTGTCGAAGACGCCGGACATCGCCCGCCGGATCCGCTCGGCCATGCGGGTCGGCGGACGGCGCTGGGACCTGGTGCTCGACAACCACGTCACCGTGAAGCTGCCGGACGGCGACGTCGCCCCGGCCCTGGCCCGGCTGGACGAGGCGCAGCGCAAGGATTCGGTGCTGGACCGCGACATCGTGGCGATCGATCTGCGCCTGGGCGACCGCATGGTGATCCAGCTCACCCCCGCGGCGGCCGCCCAGCGCGCGCCGACCAAGGACAAGTCGTGATGGGCGGCGCGGATGGCTCTCATGGGATTTAACGCGATGCGCCGCCCCCGCACCCGCGCCAGGGGCTCGATCGTCGCCGCGGTCGATCTCGGCACGACCAAGGTCGTGTGCTTCATCGCGCGCATGGCCGACGAGGGCAAGGCCCAGGTGATCGGCATCGGCCACCAGGCCAGCCGCGGCGTCCGCGCCGGCGCGATCGTCGAGCTCGATGCGGCGGAGAAGACCATCGCCCTGGCGGTCCAGGCTGCGGAGCAGATGGCCGGCGAGACCGTCAACGAGGTGATCGTCAACCTCTCCGGCGGCCATCCGGCGTCGCAGAGCCTGTCGCTCCAGGTCCCGGTCGGCGGCCGCGAGGTCACCGACAACGACCTGCGCCGCGCCGCCCGCGCCTTCAACGGCAGCGTCGCCACCGACGCCGAGGTGATCCACGCCGTGCCGATCAGCTACGGCCTCGACGAGGTGCGCGGCGTGCGCGACCCGCGCGGCATGGTCGGCGAGTCCCTGAGCATCGACCTGCACCTGATCACCGCCAACACCGGCGCGGTGCGCAACCTGACCGCTTGTGTCAACCGGGCCCATCTCGAGGTCGAGAGCGTCATCCTCTCGCCCTACGCCTCGGGCCTGGCCTGCCTGGTGCCGGACGAGCGCGATCTGGGCTGCACCGTGATCGACATGGGCGGCGGCACCACCTCGCTCGCCGTGTTCATCGAGGGCCGGCTGGTCTTCGCCGACTGCCTGCCGGTGGGCGGCGCCCATGTCACCAACGACATCGCCCGCGGCCTGACCACGCCGGTCGTGCATGCCGAGCGGATGAAGACCCTCTACGGCTCGGCCCTGCCGTCGGTGGCCGACGACCGCGAAGTGATCGACGTGCCGCAGGTCGGCGAGGAGGAGGACAGCCAGCCGACCCATGTGCCGAAGAGCCTGCTCACCGGGATCATCCAGCCGCGGATGGAGGAGATCTTCGAGATGGTGCGCTCGCGGCTCGAGGCCAGCGGCTTCGACAAGGCCTTCGGCCGCCGCGTGGTGCTGACCGGCGGCGGCTCGCAGCTGCAGGGCGCGCGCGAGCTGGCGCAGCTGGTGCTGGACAAGCAGGTCCGCATGGGCCGCCCGCTGGGCCTCGACGGCCTGGCCGAGGCGACGGCGGGGCCGAGCTTTTCGACGGCGACGGGCCTCCTGGCCTACGCCATTTCGGGGCCTGCCGACCTGGTCGGCTCGGGCCCGGGGCTGGAGGAGACCGGCGCCTCGGGCGGCGGCTTCCTCGGCCGGATCGGAGGGTGGTTCCGTGACAACCTCTGACACTGATCAAAGACCAGTCAACCCGGCACGCCTGGCCATCCGAGGCGATGCCGGGAGCACGGATCGGTCGGATGGAAGCGGACAGGGTGAATAGGGGACAGTAGGGGAGCATCGACATGATCAATCTCAGCATCCCGCAGGGCGATGTCAGCCTCCAGCCGCGGATCACCGTGGTTGGCGTCGGCGGCGCCGGCGGCAATGCCGTCAACAACATGATCCGGGCCAACCTGGCCGGGGTCGAGTTCGTTGTGGCCAACACCGACGCGCAGGCGCTGGCCGGCTCGGCGGCACAGAAGCGGATCCAGCTCGGCGCCGGGCTGACCCAGGGCCTCGGCGCCGGGTCGCGGCCGGACATCGGCCGGGCCTCGGCCGAGGAGGCGATGGAGCACATCGTCGCCCATCTCGAAGGCGCGCACATGGTGTTCATCACCGCCGGCATGGGCGGCGGCACCGGCACCGGCGCCGCGCCCGTGATCGCCCGCGCGGCGCGCGAGCAGGGCATACTGACCGTCGGCGTGGTGACCAAGCCCTTCCACTTCGAGGGCGCACACCGCATGCGCATGGCCGAGCAGGGGCTGCAGGAGCTGCAGCAGTATGTCGACACCCTGATCATCATCCCGAACCAGAACCTGTTCCGTATCGCCAACGAGAAGACGACCTTCGCGGACGCCTTTCGGATGGCGGACGAGGTGCTGCATTCGGGCGTGCGCGGCGTCACCGACCTGATGGTGCAGCCGGGCCTGATCAATCTCGACTTCGCCGACATCCGCACGGTGATGGCCGAGATGGGCAAGGCGATGATGGGCACCGGCGAGGCCGAGGGCGAGCGCCGCTCGATCAGCGCCGCCGAGGCCGCGATCTCGAACCCGCTGCTCGACGACATCTCGATGAAGGGGGCCAAGGGCGTCCTGATCAACATCACGGGCGGCCTCGACATGACCCTGTACGAGGTCGACGAGGCGACCAACCGCATCCGCGACGAGGTCGACCCCGACGCCAACATCATCTTCGGCTCGACCTTCGACGAGAGCATGGAAGGCAAGGTCCGGGTGTCGGTCGTCGCCACCGGCATCGACATGGCGATCAACCAGGCGCAGCGGCCGCAGACCTACAGCACCACCACGCTGCCCGGTGCCGATCGCGCCAAGCCGCAGCAGCCGGCGGTCGCCCCGGCGGCGCCGCAGCCGATGATGCCGGCCCGCCCGGCGGCGGTGACGCCGCAGCGCTTCGCCATGGCCCAGCCGGCGCCGAAGCCGGCTGCCCCGGCCCCGGTCGAGCCGCAGGCTCCGGCCGCCCCGGTCGAGGCGGCGCCGGAGCCGGACTATGCGGCCGAGGACCAGGCCGAGCCGGCGGTGGCCGAGGTGCAGGAGCCGGCGGTCCAGCCGGCCGCGGCCCGGGCCCCGTCGATGTCGGCCGGCGCGCGTCCCGGCTTCATGGCGCCGCGACCGGCCCCGATGGCCGCCCCGCAGCCGGCGGCGGCACAGCGCCCGGTCGATGCGGCCCCGGCCGCCCCGGCCGAAGGCCGCAAGAAGCTGGGCCTGTTCCGGCGGGTGACCGGCCTGCTGCGGGAGGAGGAGCAGCCGCAGCCGGAGGCGCATCACGAGCCGACGCTGCGGCAGGAGGCGGCGCCGCGCGCCGCCGCCGAGCCGCCGCGGGCCCCCGAGGCACCGCGCCCGGTGGCGCAGCAGCGCCTGGCGATCGATGCCGGCCGCGCCCCGCTGCCGCGCAGCGACGAGGACGCGCTCGACATCCCGGCCTTCCTTCGCCGCCAGGCGAACTGAGGCCGGTTCGTTCCACCGCTTCCACCGGCCGCACGCTCCCCTCGCGGCCGGTGGGATTTTTCTGTGCCTCGGCCGCCCGCTCTCCACGGGCGGCCTTTTTCTATGCCGCGGTCGCAGTCAGAGCGCTGGCAGGTAACAGTCCGTTACGGGGTGGTCGGGCAGAAGCGCAGCACTAACAGCGCTGGAGGTGGTGGCGGCTAGGGGCCAGCTAGGTGCTGGCCCGCCGACACCGCGCAGATTGACCTCGACCCAGCGCGTCGCATCCGGTCCAAAATCGAAGCTCGGCCCGATGATGCAGATCTCCGAATCGCCACGGTCGGAGCGCATCTCCTGCGGGTCGCGCGGGTCGACCTCGATCCGGTCGTTGATGCATGTGACATAGGTCGTCATGGCCAGCACGCTGCCGGAGCCAGCAAGGTGATGACAAAGCGGGTCGCGCGCATCGGACTTCCCTTCCTCTGCTCCGGTGTATGCGTCCGGCCGCCGCCGTGGTCTTTTCAAAAACCGGGCGCCCGTTTCGGCAGCCGAGCCGGCAATCGCCTCCGCCGATTCGCTATTGCGGCAGCTTGACCATCAACAAGCCACCCGCATTAAGAATCTCAAAAATTCCAGGGCGTCATTAAATCTCCCCCTCCTTCCCCTCACGACCAGAATCGATCTAGTTCCATTTTTTTTGTTGATCAATATTGTATCTGAATTTTTATTATCCTCGCTCATCGAAACTGAAACTATATCATTATACAATATCCAAACATGCTCTTCATTTTCAACAGAGCATAGGCCTTTTCTTGTGATTATTATGTTGGACTTTTCCTCGTTTCCGTTTGAATAAACTCCTATCATCTCATCTTTAATTTCCCCAACAATTCCTCTTAATTTCATACTCAAATCTGACAGACCCATCCGCTTGTAAGATGGCAACTTCTGTAGGATTCTGTGGGATGCGACGTCAGCGCTAATAGCCATAGACATGCCTTATCTTTCTTAATCAAGAGGGATGCTGATGGTATCCAGACCACCTTGGGTTGTGAGGCCGTACCTTCTTGATAATACATCATATAGTCTCTCATTCGCTAGGGATCCCTGAATATTGAGAGTGCTGGCGCCATTAGCGCGAGCAAGGTTCTGCAAATTCCCGACGATCTCGGTTGAATTTCTGATTGTTCCTTGAATCATATCAATACGAACGGTAGCGACTCCGTTTTCAACAGTTAACGTGCCGCTTAACTTGTCGATAGATCCAACAATCCCCAGATCCTCAACAGTTAAATCTCGGGTGAAATTTAGCGAAGTTTCCGTTTCTTCCGAAGCGTTTGGGTTTTTCCTAGCTTTCTGACCTATGATCCGCGCAGCGCCCGGCAGTCTTGAAGCCAGAATTGCTCCCTGAACAACATCGGCGATGTCTGATACAACCTCTCCGCGATTGTTAACAGCCGAATCCATATGAGCTTCGAGCTGCACATCGTGTATTCGCTGGCGCTCTTCACGGCTATCATATGGCCCCCCGCGCAATCCCTGCTCGCGCTGTGATCTGAAGAAGTCCTTGTCAGCCGTTTTCGGGTTCTCTCTTACCGGCATATGCCCCGATGGATCACTCTTATTAATCGGATCATTGTCTGAGTACGCATATCGATTGGTCCCCACGCCGGGCATTGTCGGATCCCACCAATCGGGCGAAATGAAGCGAACTGGCTGTGGTCGCACAGTCGAGCCGGAGTCAGCCTGAGTTCGCAGTCCGAGCGGTGCAGCGGCCCAGGCGTTGGAGCCTCCGACTCCGACGACGAAGAGCAGAGCAATCGCCAACAATGATCTAGCGAGCCCTCTCCCAATAGCTTGGATCATAGATACCCCCGTCTGTGGACTTGAAATGCGATCAGTTAATCCAACGCAATCTCTCGCCAGCCGAGTGCGTGCGCCTTGGCGAACGCATCCTGGTTGGCGCGGTACAGTTCAACAGCGTAGCCACGCTTGTCGGCCGGAAGGTCCTTCTGGTTTGGATATGGTCGCAGGATATCCCTCTGCAGAAGCCGTCCGTAAGCGGTTCCCTTCTTGGCCAGCGCATAGACATCGGCCGAGGAATTCGGTGACAGTGCACTTAATGAATTCGGCGGCAGGGCTGGACTGCACCCCTGACATGAGACACGATAAATAGAGACAGGTCAGTTTGGTGATGCCATTGCAGCAGGGGCGCGCCCCTGCTGCAATGGCGGC
>NZ_JBHYMS010000088.1:0-20623 GCF_042743185.1 Inquilinus sp. NPDC058860
CCGTCCCGCCCGCCGGGCACAGGCCGTCCGCCAGGGTGACCGCGGCGTCGACCGAGGCACCGGCCTTCAGCGCGTTGAGCGCCGCCGCCTCCGCGATCTGCCGGCCCGGCCCGGCGGCCCTGGCCGTCCTGATCCGGCGCAGCACCTCGGTGGCGAAGGGATCCGAGCGCGCCGGCCCGTCGACCAGCTCGACTGCGTCGCCCCGGCCGAGATCGGCGTTGACCAGGCGGTAGCCATCCCCGGCCGCGTCCGGGCCGAGCACACGCTCGACCAGCACCGGCGCGGACCGCTCATTGGCCTTGCCCCGGAACATCACCTCGCCGACGCAGCATTCGCGCGACCCGACCTGGCGGAAGCCGGGCTCGAACGCCGTGGCGTTCAGGGCGTCGAGCCCGTCCCCGGCGAGCCATGCGGCCGAGGCCGGTATCGTCCGGCCGCCGCGGACGCCCCAGCGGCCTTGCGGCTGCTTGTACAGCTCGACCGCGGTGTCCAGCGTCAGGTCCGCCTTCACCGGATGGAACGTCTCCTGCTCGCCGCCGCCCTTGCCGTCGCCGCGGGACCGGCGTTCCGCCACCACCTGCACGGGCGCCGGTCCGCCGACGTCGAGCGTTCCGGCGAAGAAGGTGCGGGTCCCGACCGCGATCTCGGTCCGGCCGTTCCCGGTCCTCCGCGTCTGGACGAAGGGGTCCAGCGGGTCGCCGGCATCGGCCCCGGTCGGGACGATGGCCGTGGTCAGCCTGTTGACGTACAGGGCCATCCTGGGCCCTGAGATTCGCGACTTCTTCTTCATGGGCTCCCCAGCCTCAGGCCCGCTTCAGCGGGCTCTCCATGTTCGTCGGGATCGGCAGTCCTGCGAGGATTGGCCGGGATCCGGCGGGACGGCCGGCCGTGCCGCGACCGTCCCGTTGCCGAGACCGCCGCCGGCGGGCTGCCTGCCGTCACGGACCTGCCGTCACGGAACGGTCATATTCAGGTAATGGGAAAGGGATCCGCCGCCCAATGCAGGAACGGCATCATGGTATGCAGGCGAAGACGATCCGGGCCGGGGGCCCGGCCGCGGTCAGCGCTCCGCGGCCAGGGCTTCGCGGATGCGGTCCGGCCCGCCGGCCAGCCGCCGGGCGAAGGGCCGGTCGGGGTCGACGACGCGCCAGAAGGGCGCGCTGCCATCCTGGCTGAGCCGCACCAGGTGGCGCTGCGTGGTGACCGGGCAGCAGGCGTCCGCGCCATAGCTCACCGCGAGCGCCCGCCGCAGCTCCCCCAGGTCCGACAGCCGGCCGGGCGGCGCCAACCGCAGCGCGTCGGCGACCATCCTCTCGCTCGGGATCAGCATGCTCTGCGTCTGACTCTTGCCCTTGCGACGCGACTTGATGACCGGCCGTTCGTCCATGGCTCACCTCCGGGATGGTCTCTCCGGAGGACGAACGGGAATGCCGGAGTCCGACAGGCCGATCAGTCTTTTTGTCCGTCGCGGCCGAGCCAGGGGTCCGGGCCCGGGTCGCGGCCGCCGGCGAGCGCGGCCAGCCGGTCGAGGTAATGGGCCCACCCCTCGGCATGGCCGGCGCATTGCTCGGCACTGGGCAGGCCGGTCTGCGTCATCTTCAGCAGCGTGCCGTCCGGCTGCTCGACCAGGTCGATCTCGACCAGGCTGGAGCCCGGCGGCACCACCTCGCTGCCGTCCCAGCCGAAGCTGTAGGCCAGGCGATGCACCGGCACCACCTCGCGGAAGGCGCCGCGGGCGAAGCGGGCGCCGGTGACGTTGACCAGGTAGAGGCCGCCGGGCTGCGGGTCGAGCTGCGCCTCGGTGCCCATCCAGCGCAGGATCTGCTCCGGGTCGGTCAGCAGCGCGAACACCGCGGCGGGCGGCGCCGGGATGTGCGTCTCGCGGCGGACGACGAGGTCGTCTGGCATCGGTCTCCTCCACGGTTCTGACGGTCAGGCCTCATCCTTCGACGGGGGGCAGCCGGGCGACGGAACGGAGTCCGGATCGCGGCCGGCGACCACCGCCGCGAGGCGCTCGAGGAAGAACGCCCAGCCCCGCTCATGCGACGACAGAGCCGATGGCGGCAGGCCGCTATGGGTCATCCGCATCAGGGTGCCGTCCGGCTGCTCGATCAGGTCGATCTCGACCTGGCTGGAGCCCGGCGGCACCTCGGCATTGCCCTCCCAGCCGAAGCTGTAGACCAGGCGGTGCACCGGCACCACCTCGCGGAAGGCGCCGCGCACGATGTTGATGCCGTCGACGTCGAGCAGGTAGAGCCCGCCGGGCTGCGGCTCCAGCGTCGCGCCGATGCCCATCCAGCGCAGCAGCTTCTCGGGGTCGGTCAGGAAGGCGAAGAGGGTGGCGGGCGGCGCCGGGACCTGGATCTCGCGCCGGAAGACGGTCGGTTCGTCCATGGGCCTCCTCTCCGGCGATCCCGGTGCAGCCGGCAAAATAACACGGTGCGGACGGGGTTCGCCACCCCACGACGGGTGACAGCCCCAGGGCCGCGGCGGCATGATCGCGGCATGGACCTGCCCCCGCCCCTCGCCTGGCTGTTGGACGATGCCGGCGCTTCGCCCGGACCGGACCGCTTCCTGGCCGAGCTCGGCGGCCGGCTGCTGGCCGACGGGCTGCCGCTGGCCGGCGCCGCCCTGACCCTGTCGGTGCCGCACCCGATCGTCGCCCGCCGCACCTGGCTGTGGCGGGCCGGGACCGGCGCGGTGATCGAGGCGCTGGGCTTCGCCGGCATGCCGCTGGCGGCCGCCGGCCCGCCCGGCCGGGGCGGCCGCGACTGGCTGTCGGGGCTGGGGCCGGGCCCGGTGCAGGAGCAGACCGCCGGGCCGGCGGTGCTGGCCTGGGCCGGGAGCCGGCCGTTCGATCCCGACGAATCCCATCGGCTGCGCCAGGCCGCGCGCTTCGCCGCCGCGCCGCTGTCGGCCCTGGCCTCGCGGGCGGCGCTGGCGGCCCTGCTGGAGGCCTATCTCGGCCGACGCAGCGCCGCCCGGGTGCAGGCCGGGGCGCTGCGCCGCGGCGCCGGCGAGACCATCCGCGCCGCCCTGCTCTGCGCCGATCTGCGCGACTTCACCGCCCTGTCCGAGGCCACGGCGCCGGCCGAGGTGATCGCCATGCTGGATGCCTGGTTCGACCGCATCGCCGGGGCGGTGCACGCCTTCGGCGGCGAGGTGCTGAAGTTCATGGGCGACGGGCTGCTGGCGATCTTCCCGGTCGCCGGATCCCCGGCCGAGGCCCGCGGGGCCTGCGAGGCGGCGCTGCGCGCGGTCGCCGCCGCCCGCGCCGGCATGGCCCATCTCGACGCCGCGCGGCAGGCCCGGGGCCTGCCGCCGCTGCCCTTCGGCGCGGCGCTGCATCTGGGCGAGATGATGTGGGGCAATATCGGCGCCGCCGACCGGCTGGACTTCACCGCCATCGGCCCCGCCGTCAACCTGGTCAGCCGGCTGGAGGGGCTGTGCCGGCCGCTCGGCCGGGCGGTGCTGGTCTCCGGCGCGCTCGCCGCCGAGACCGCGGCGCCGCTGGTGCCGCTGGGCGAGCACCCGCTGCGCGGCATCGCGGCGCCCTGCGCCGTCTTCACCCTGCCGGATGCGTGACCGAGGCCGGATGTGTGGCCGGGCCGGCCGAGGCCAGCAGCTCCTCGCAGAGCTCGGCGATCACCAGCCAGGTCGCCACCCAGTGCCGCTCGCGGCCGGGGGCACAGGCCTCGGCCTGGCGCCGCGCCTCCTCCGGCGCCGCCGATCCGTGCCGGCGCAGCAGCACCCGGGCGGAGAGCTCGAGCTCATGGGCGGTCAGGCGGCTCATGCGCACGGTCCGGAAATAAAAGGGGGGGGGCGCCACCCCTATCTATGATGAGTATATAAAATTGTCCATATCGAAACGGACATCAAACCAAAATCGATTAGGAAAGTCCGTCGGCAGCAGAGCCGAAGGGGATCC
Organism: Inquilinus sp. NPDC058860; assembly: GCF_042743185.1. Lineage (NCBI taxonomy): Bacteria > Pseudomonadati > Pseudomonadota > Alphaproteobacteria > Rhodospirillales > Rhodospirillaceae > Inquilinus > Inquilinus sp. NPDC058860. Next base: position 3,929 of record NZ_JBHYMS010000088.1, read on the forward strand.
CGGCCGGAATCCCCTTCGCCACAATGATCGGACAATATCAAGCGGCCTTGCGCAGATGGCCGTCCTTGACCAGGACTTCGGCGATCTGGACGGCGTTCAGCGCCGCGCCCTTGCGGAGATTGTCGGCGACCACCCAGAAGGACAGGCCGTTCTCGACCGTGACGTCCTCGCGGATGCGGCTGACATAGACCAGGTCCTCGCCGGCGCATTCGACCGGGGTGACGTAGCCCTCGTCGGCGCGGTGGTCCACCACCGAGATCCCCGGCGCCCGCTTCAGCGCGGCCCGCGCCTCGGCGGCCGAGATCGGGTTCTCGCACTCGATGTTCACCATCTCGGAGTGGCCGATGAAGACCGGCACCCGCACGCAATGGGCGACGATCTTGATCGCGGGGTCGAGGATCTTCTTGGTCTCGACCATCATCTTCCACTCCTCCTTCGTCGACCCGTCATCCATGAAGACGTCGATGTGCGGGATGACGTTGAAGGCGATCTGCTTGGTGAACTTCTCCTTCACGATCGGGTCGTTCACGTAGACGGCGCGGGTCTGGTTGAACAGCTCGTCCATCGCCTCCTTGCCGCCGCCGGAGACCGACTGGTAGGTCGAGACCACGACGCGGCGGATCTTGGCCAGCGCGTGCAGCGGCCGCAGCGCCACCACCATCTGGATGGTGGAGCAGTTCGGGTTGGCGATGATGCCCCTCTTGCGGAAACCGGCGATCGCCTGCGGGTTGACCTCGGGCACCACCAGCGGCACGTCCGGGTCCATGCGGAACTGCGAGGTGTTGTCGATCACCACCGCCCCGGCCTTGGCCGCGCGGGGCGCGTGTACCGCCGAGATCTTGGCGCCCGGCGAGGACAGCACGATATCGATGCCCTTGAAGTCGAACTTGGCGAGATCCTGCACGTCGAGGATGTCGTCCTCGCCGAAGGAGACCTGGCGCCCGATCGAGCGCTCCGACGCCAGCGCGACGACCTCGTCGACCGGGAACTCCCGCTCGGCGAGGATGGAAAGCATCTCGCGACCGACATTGCCGGTGGCGCCGATGACCGCGACCCGATAGCCCATATCCGTAATCCGGCTGTTCGATTGCTGTGAGGGACGCACTCGGTAGAATGTATGCCGATCCGCGCGCAAGGACACAGCCATGCGAATTGCGCGCGGCGATCATGCCGCCAGGGGACGGCTGGCGGCTGGACAAGGGAGGATGGGAGATGGCCGAGAGGCTGCCGAGCTATTCCGCCTTCTGGCCCTACTACCTGCGCGAGCATGCGCGGCCGCGGACCCGGGCGCTGCATTTCTTCGGCACCAGCCTGGCGCTGCTCTGCCTCGTGCTGCTGATCGTCACCGGCAGCTGGTGGTGGCTCCTGGCGGCGCTGGTCTCGGGCTATCTCTTCGCCTGGATCGGCCATTTCTTCGTCGAGCACAACCGCCCGGCCACATTCACCTATCCGCTATGGTCGCTGCTCAGCGACTTCCGCATGTACGGGCTGTGGGTGACCGGCCGGCTGGAGGACGAGCTGCGCCGGGCGGGGGTGCAGCCGTGAGGCTGCCGCCGCGCCCGCCGCCCTTCATTATTGTCGTCGCCGGGCTTGACCCGGCGATCCAGGGGCCGCCCAGAGCGGCATCGAGAATCCTGGATGCCCGGGTCAAGCCCGGGCATGACAGTCTGGGTTTGCGGGGCCTGCCTCAGAACCGATACCGCAGCCCCAGCGCCACGATATCCACGCTGCCGCTGTTCTTGGCGTCGTAATCCACCTGGGTCTCCAGCGGCGTGCCGACATAGAAGTCGCGCTCGGGGTCCATCTTGCGGCCGTCGATGAAGATGTGGGTGTAGGCGAAGTCGACCGACATGTTCTCCATGACGTCGTAGCTGAGGCCGGCGGACAGCCAGTAGCGGTCGCCGTCCGGGGTGCGGCTGGAGCGGAAGCCGGCCTTGGTCGGGGTCGGGTCGTACTGGAAGCCGGCGCGCAGCGTCAGGTCGTCGTTCCAGTAGTATTCGCCGCCGATCGAGACGCCGACCGTGTCCCGGTAGCGCTGCTCGTTCACCAGGTCGTCGCCGCCGTCCTCGCGCTTGACCCGGATCTCCTTGAACGACGACCATCCGTACCAGGTGATCCCGCCGAGCAGCGCGATCTGCGGCGTGACCTCCTGCCGGATGCCGAAGCTGAGGATCGGCGGCAGGTTCAGCTTGGCACGGCCGCCGGTGGCGAAATCCGCGGTCGCCGGCAGCCCCGGCAGCGGCGGGAAGTCGACGCCGTCGAGCTTGGCGCGCCCGTCCAGCATGTGGTCGACGCCGGAGCGGAAATGCACGCCGATCCGGGTGCCCTCGACCGGCTGCACGATGGCGCCGATGTTGTAGCCCACGGCCCAGCTGTCGCCCTTGATCGACAGGTCGCCGTCATCGGAGAAGGCCGGCAGCAGCGCGCCCACCGGGTTCGGCACCTTGCTCTCGAGCTTGGCCCAGGCATAGGAGATGTCGATGCCGCCGCCGATCGACAGCCAGTCGTTCACCCGATAGGCGACGGTCGGCGAGAAGTTGTAGACCTGCAGCTCGGTCTTGGTGGCGTCGTAGCGGCCGAACCAGTTGCTGTTGTACTGGCTTTCCAGCCCGAAGGGGGCGCCAAGCCCGATGCCGAACCACAGGCGGTTCTCGGTGTTCGGCACCGGCAGGGCGACATAGCCGTGCGGCACCAGCGTCGGGTCGTAGGGGTTGTTGCTCTTGCTCTCGCCGGAAATGGCGCCGGGCCCGGGGTTGAAGATGCCGCCCGGCGTGCGGAAGGCCGGGTAGTCGATGGTCGAGCCGTCGTCCGTCAACCGGGAATCCGGGATCAGCAGGCTGCCGCCGAACTGGGCCTCGCCCTGCTTCAGGAAGCCCATGCCGGCCGGGTTGAAGTAGATGGTGCTGGCGTCGTCGGCCGCGGCGGCGGAGCCGGCGAAGGCGCGGCCGAGGCCGGGCACGCTCTGCTCCTGGATGTAGAAGCCGGCCGCATTCGCCGCTCCGGACCCGAGCCCCGCCATGGCGGACATGGCCGCCACCCCCAGCGCCAGACGCGAAATCCCCTGCTTCATCTCGGCGTGTTCCCCCCTTGTCGACCGATCTGTTGCGCAACGTTGCGCTTGTAACATTACGTCACGCTGAACAGGGTGGCGCCGTCAAGCACTGTTCAAGGTCTCGATGAGATTGAATACCTGCGGCGCGGCCGAGCCCAGCCGGACGCTACGTCAACCCGACGCAAAAATTGCCGCCGGGAAGAACAACGGCGCGCGATCCGCGCCGGCTGTCGGGGCGAATCGCATAAAATTGATTCGGATATGCGCGGCGATTGGCGAAACGCCAGACAAAAAGGGCGAGACCGACGGCCCCGCCCTTTCGCACTGCACAAATACCTGAGAAGACGTTAACGCGAGCGGGCGGCCATCGCTTCGAGGATCGCCGTGCCCATGTCGCCGGTCGACACCACCTGGGACGCGCCGGTGCCGGCGATGTCGGCGGTGCGGATGCCGCGGTCCAGCACGTCCGACACCGCCGCCTCCAAGAGGTCGGCCTCTGCGGCGAGGTCGAAGCTGTAGCGCAGCATCATGCCGAAGCTGAGCAGCGTCGCGATCGGGTTGGCCTTGCCCTGCCCCGCGATGTCCGGCGCCGAACCATGGACCGGCTCGTACAGCGCGCGGCGCCGGCCGGTGGCGTCGGGCGCGCCGAGCGAGGCCGAGGGCAGCATGCCCAAGCTGCCGGTCAGCATCGCCGCCTCGTCCGACAGCATGTCGCCGAACAGGTTGTCGGTGACGATGACGTCGAACTGCTTGGGGTTGCGCACCAGCTGCATGGCGCAGTTGTCGGCCAGCATGTGGCTGAGCTGGACGTCCGAATACTGCTCCTGATGCAGCTTGGTCACCTCCTCGCGCCACAGCCGACCCGATTCCATGACGTTCATCTTCTCGACCGAGCACAGCTTGTTGCCGCGCTTGCGCGCCAGCTCGAAGGCCACGGCGGCGACGCGGCGGATCTCCGACGTCGTATAGACCTGGGTGTTGATGCCGCGGCGCTCGCCGTTGCCGAGGTCGGTGATGCCGCGCGGCTCGCCGAAATAGACGCCGCCGGTCAGCTCGCGCACGATCAGGATGTCGAGGCCTTCGACCACCTCGCGCTTCAGCGTCGAGGCATCGGCCAGGGCCGGGTAGACCAGCGCCGGGCGCAGGTTGGCGAACAGTTCCAGGTCCTTGCGCAGGCGCAGCAGGCCGGCCTCGGGCCGGATCGAGAAGTCGACCGCGTCCCATTTCGGCCCGCCGACCGCGCCCAGCAGCACGGCGTCCACCGCCAGCGCGGTCTCCATGGTGGCGTCGGTGACCGGCACGCCGTTGGCGTCGATCGAGCAGCCGCCGACCAACTGCTCGTCGATGTCGAAGCCGACCGCGCGATGGCTGCCCAGCCATTCGGCGGCGCGCTTGACCTCGCCCATCACCTCCGGGCCGATGCCGTCACCGGCGAGGACGAGGAGCTTCTTGTTGGCAGCCATGGGAAATCGACCTTCAGCGGGGTTTGAGGAAGGGAGCGGAGGGGAAGTCCGGCGGCTCAGGCCGCCAGCCAGGGCTGCGCCGACTTGCGCTTGGCCTCGAAGCTGTCGATCTCGCCGGCCTGCTGCAGGGTCAGGCCGATGTCGTCGAGGCCGTTGATCAGGCAGTGCTTGCGGAACGGGTCGAGGTCGAAGCGGAGCTTCTGGCCGTCCGGCCGGGTGATCTCCTGCTTGTCCAGATCGACCGTCAGGGTCGCGTTGGCGCCGTTCTCGGCGTCCTTCATCAGCAGCTCGACCTGCTCCTGCGGCAGGGCGATCGGCAGGATGCCGTTCTTGAAGCAGTTGTTGTAGAAGATGTCGGCGAAGCTGGGCGCGATGACGCAGCGGATGCCGAAGTCCAAGAGCGCCCAGGGCGCGTGCTCGCGCGACGAGCCGCAGCCGAAATTGTCGCCCGCGACCAGGATCTGCGCCTTCTGATAGGCCGGCCGGTCGAGCACGAAATCCTTCGGGTTGCCCTGCTCGTCGGTGCGCAGCTCGTAGAACAGGCCGGCGGCGAGGCCGGTGCGCTTGATCGTCTTCAGGAACTGCTTCGGGATGATCATGTCGGTGTCGACATTGACGATCGGCAGCGGCGCTGCGACGGCGGTGAGCGTGGTGAAGGGCTGCATGGCGGCGGCTGTGCTCAAAGGGGAGGACCGGGAAGTCATGCCACAGCCGGCCGCCGGCCCAAAGCGCGGAATCGTCACCCTCCCCGCGGTGCAATTTGCGCCTGGCGCCGCTCAACCGGCCTTCTTCGGCAGGGCGAACAGCAGCCCGAGGGTGACGAGCGTCGCCAGACCGCCGTACCCAGCCGCCGCGGCGAAGGCGCGGGCATAGGCGGCGGCCTCGCCCGCCCCGGCGGCGCGGGCGCCGTCCAGCACCGCGGCGAACAGGATCCCGGCGATCGCCACGCCGAAGGCGCCGCCGACCTGCTGCATGGTGCTGAGCATGCCCGACGCCGAGCCGATGTCGCCGTCACGGATGCCGCCGAGCACGGTGTTGAGCAGCGGCGTCATCAGCAGGCCCTGGCCGGTGCCGAGCAGCAGCAGCGCCGGGATCAGCGCTTCCGGCTGCAGCGGCGCGACCGCCAGCGCCGTGGCGGCGGCGACGAACTCGCCCAGCGCCGCGATCGCGGCCCCGGCCATCAGCACCGCGCGGCGGTGCTCCGGCGCGACCCGGCCGGCGGCGATCGAGGCGACCATGAAGGACACGGCGGCCGGGGAGAACACCAGCCCGGCCGCCAGCGCGGAGCGGCTGAGCCCGAGCTGCGCCAGGAAGGCATAGGCGAGATAGACCGAGTTCAGGGTCGAATAGAACACCAGCACCAGCAGCACCCCGGCGGCGAAGGCGCGGTCGCGGAACAGCGCGGTGTGCAGCAGCGGCGACGCCCCGCGGCGCGACCGGGCGTGCTGGTGCAGGGCAAAGGCCGCCAGCACCAGCACCGCGGCCGCCAGCATGGCCACCGACCAGCCCGGCCAGCCGGCCTCGCGCCCTTCGATCAGCGGATACAGCAGCAGGCCGAGGCCGAGCGCGCTCAAGGCCACGCCGGCGAGGTCCAGCCGCTGGCCGGGCGACACCCGGTCCGCCGGGATCAGCCGCGGCGCCGCCAGCGCGGCCGCGAAGCCGATCGGGATGTTGACCAGGAAGATCGGCCGCCAGCTCAAGCCCCAGAGATCGGCCGCGACCAGGATGCCCCCCAGAACCTGCCCGGCCACCGCGGCCAGCCCCAGCACCACGCCGAGCGCGGCGAAGGCCCTGGCGCAGGCCTGCGGCTCCGGGAAGGTGACGCGGATCAGCGAGAACACCTGCGGGAACAGCAGCGCCGCCGCGACGCCCTGCAGCAGCCGGGCCAGGATCAGCATCTCGGCGCTCGGCGCCAGGCCGCACAGGGCCGAGGTCAGGGTGAAGCCGACAAGGCCGGCGACGAACATCCGCCGCCGCCCCCGCAGGTCGCCGAGGCGTCCGCCGGTGATCAGCGCCACCGCATAGGCCAGGCTGTAGCCGGCCACCACCAGCTCGGCCTCGGCGTAGCTGGCGCCGAGCCCCCGCCGGATGCTCGGGATCGCCACGTTGACGATCATCACGTCCATCACGGTCATGAAGGGGCCGAGCAGCATCACGGCCAGGCCGAGCCAGCGTCGCGCCGGGATCGCCGGGCGCTCGGCCGCGGCGGGACAGGTCACATCGGTCATGCGGGATCTCCATCGGCGGGTACGGTGGCTCCGTCCGCCCGCGACAGAGACTGGGGGATGCGCTATAATAGGAAAAGATAAGTTCTTATCCTATTAGCGATGGCAACAGCCTATGCCCGTCTCCACCCTGCAGCGCACCGCCGGCCGCCGCGCCTTGTCCGATTTCGTGCGCGACCGCCGGGCCCGGACCAGCCCGGACGAGGTCGGCCTGCCCGCGGGATCGCGCCGCCGCACGCCCGGGCTCCGGCGCGAGGAGGTGGCCCAGCTCGCCGGGGTCGGCGTCACCTGGTACACCTGGTTCGAGCAGGGCCGCGCCATCCAGGTCTCGGCCGATTTCCTGGAGCGGGTATGCCGGGCGCTGCGGCTGGACCAGGCCGAGCGGCAGCATCTCTACGCCCTGGCGCAGCACCGGCCGCCGCCGCACGGGGCGCCCGGTCTGCCGGCGGTGTCGCCGATCCTGCAGGCCCTGTTGGACAGCCTGCCGAACCCCGCCTACATCAAGACCGCACGCTGGGACATCGTGGCCTGGAACGCCGCCGTGACCGCGATCTTCGGCGACTACGCGCTGATCCCGCCGGACCGGCGCAACGGTCTGTGGCTGGTGTTCACGGACCCGCGCTACCGGCGGATGATGCCGGATTGGGAGGACGGCGCCCGCCGCATCCTCGCCAAGTTCCGGCTCGACCACGGCCGGGCCGGCGGCGACCCCGCCTTCGCCGCGCTGGTCGACGCGCTGCAGGAGGCCAGCCCGGAGTTCCGCCGCTGGTGGCCGCGGCACGACGTGTCCGAGCGCAGCGAGGGTCTGAAGCGGATCCGGCACGACACGCTGGGCGAGCTGGAATTCGCCCACGCCACCTTCCTGGTCGAGGGCGCGCCCGACCTGCGCCTGGTGACCTACACCCCGGTGCCGGCGCGCTGATGCAGGCGTAGGTTGGGTTCGCGACCGCGAACCCGACATCCCGCCGCCGGAGACAGTGTTGGGTTCGCTTGCCGCGAACCCAACCTACGCGCGAATTTGAAAGCAAGCGTCGGAGTGCGCGGCGGAACCCGGGGCGCCAGATTGATGTCGCACCATCGAGGACAAGCCCATGCCCCGCACCGCACTCCGCCCTCACGACGACTCCCTCTCCCCACCCGCCGACCGCGTGGCCGGGATCGACCGGGACGCCGCGGCGGCAGAGCTGGACCAGCACGGCGCGGCGGTGCTGCCGGCGCTGCTGACGCCGGAGGAATGCCGCGCCATCGCCGCGCTCTACCCGGAAGAGGGGCCGTTCCGCAGCCGGGTGGTGATGGCCCGGCACGGCTTCGGCCGCGGCGAGTACAAGTATTTCGCCTATCCGCTGCCGGAGCCGGTCGCCGGGCTGCGCGCCGCCCTCTATCCCCGGCTGGCGCCGGTCGCCAATGGCTGGAATGCGCGGATGGGCATCGACACCCGCTATCCGGCGGAGCATGAGGCGTTCCTGGAGGCCTGCCACAAGGCCGGCCAGACCCGGCCGACGCCGCTGCTGCTGCAATACGAGCCCGGCGACTTCAACTGCCTGCACCAGGACCTGTACGGCGACCTGGCCTTCCCGCTGCAGGTCGCGATCCTCTTGTCCGAGCCCGGCCGCGACTTCACCGGCGGCGAGTTCGTGCTGACCGAGCAGCGGCCGCGCATGCAGTCGCGGCCCGAGGTGGTGCCGCTGCGCCAGGGCGACGGCGTCGCCTTCGCCGTGCATCACCGGCCGGTCGCCGGCACCCGCGGCGACTACCGGGTCAATCTCCGCCATGGCGTCAGCCGGCTGCGCGGCGGCCGCCGGCACACGCTCGGCATCATCTTCCACGACGCCCAGTGAGGGAGGGACGGATGGCCTGGATCCGCCGCAGCGTCCTGGCGGCGGGTCTCGCGCTGGCTCTGGGCGCCGCCGGCCCCCAGGGTGCGCCCGCCCCGACCGGCGATCCGGTCAGGACGGGGAAGGAGCGGCTGGGCGACAAGGCCAGCGACGAGCAGCGCGTCGACAACTGCAAGGTGCCGCCCGACCGCCGCGGCCCCAAGCCCCGCCCCAACGGCTGCCCTCACGACGGCAAATGACGTCGGCGGCATGATGCGATCCGGGATGGACGCGGCTCATCCTATGGTATGGTTCGATGTCCGTTGCCCGAGGTCGCGCCGTCCATGCCCACCCGCATCATTTCGCCCGCCCAGCACCGCCTGATGCCCTGGCGCAACGGCGGGGGCCGGACGGCCGAGATCGCGGTCGAGCCGGGCGACACCCCAGCGGGATTCCGCTGGCGGCTGAGCCTGGCCGAGGTCGAGGCCGACGGCCCCTTCTCCACCTTCCCCGGCTGCTGCCGCACCATCATGCTGCTGTCCGGCCGCGGCATGGAACTCGGCATCGCCGAAGGCGGGGCAGCGCCGCGCACGGTCCGCATCGACCGGCCCTACGAGCCCTTCGATTTCGACGGCGAGGCCGCGACGACCTGCAAGCTGATCGCCGGGCCGGTGCGCGACCTCAACGTCATCGCCGACCGGTCGCTGCAGATCGACCACCGGGTGGCGGCGCTGGACGATGCCGACGCGGTGCTGGAGCCGGCGCCGGTCTGGCTGTTCCACGTCCTGCGCGGCACCGCGGTGATCGACATCGGCCGCCACCTGGCGGTGACCGAGGGCGAGACCGCGGTGATCACCGACGAGGACGACCGCGCCCCGCACCTCCGCGGCGCCGAGGCCGACAGCCTGGTCTACGCGGTGGCGCTGCGGCCGCGATAGGCGGACCAGCGGAACGGTAGAGGCCATATATCTGTCGCCTTAGCCGGGATCGCTGACCGCAACGCCCGCGGCGCGGCGGTCCCGGATGCGGTCCCTGACGCGGGCCTCCCGCCGGGCCTGCCGCAATTCCTCGCGGGTGGGCGTCCACCACCCCCGGACCCGTTCGGCGGGTCCTGCCGCCGCCCGGCTCGGCCAGACGCCGATCAGCTCGTCGAGCGCCGGCCGGCGCCAGGTCGCCCACACATGGTCGACGACGCCCGGCGCCAGATGCGGGTAGACGGCGGCGCCGTCGGACGGGTCCGCCAGCTCCCCCGCGGTCTCGGTGAACACCACCATGCCGAACCGCTCGGTCATCACCGGACGGCCGAAGGGCGGCAGGTCGCCGGCGGCGACCGGATAGCGGTGCCGCCGCCGCTCCGCGGCCAGCACCGCGGCCCGGCGCTGGGCCTCCGGATCCCATTCGGCCAGCCGGCGCCGCCGGCGCTCCTCGGGCTCGTTCCGCCGGGCCGCGGCCTCGATCACCGGCCATCGGCGCCACAGCTCCTCATACGACCGGAACGGCACCCGCCATGCCCGCGCCCCGCCGTCCCACCAGGACCAGGGGATGGCGCGCATCTGGTCGACCACGGTCCTGGAATAGGGCGTGCGGATCCGCAGATCGTCGGCGACCTCGAGATAGCGGCTGACGATGGGATCGAAGGCGAAGGCATCCCGCCCCTTCGCGTCGCCGTAGTCTCCGCCGGCCGGCAGCTCGCGGTCGAGCCACCGGGTCAGCCGGCGCTCGGCGGTCGCCCCGGGAATGAACCAGGCCGCCTCCTTCTCGCGCCAGCGGGCCCGGGGGAAGGCCTTCATGAACCGCTGCACCAGGCCCCGGTCGTAGGGAAAGGTCGCCTCGATGCCGGGCGTGCTTCCGCCGGCCGGCCTGACCGTCAGGCCGCGGCTCCCGATCGGCCCGCTCCGCTCGGAATCGGATGGCATGCCGATGGAGATGGTGGCGCGGCGGCCGTTCGTCGATGCGGCGCCGCACGGCGGCAGGCCCCGCGCCCCCCTATTGCCCCGCCACCACCGGCGGCGCGTTCAGCACCGCGGTGCAGGCGGCCGGCATCGGCGGCGGGATGTAGGGCCTGGTCGACTTCGACGGCTTCGGCGCCCGCATCGGGAACCAGGACATCAGGTCGGACCCGCAGCCGTCGCCGGGCGGGGCGGGGTCCTGCTCGCGGCACAGCGGACTGCCGGACGGGCAGCCGATGCGGATGTGCAGATGCTCGTTGTGGCCGGTCCAGGGCCGCACCTTGTTGAGCCACGACCGGTCGTCCCAGGACATCGCGCACAGCTCGCGCTTGATCGCCGGATGGATGAAGATGCGTTCGACCCGCGGCTCGGTCGCCGCCAGGCGGATCAGCTGCGCCTGCTGCGGTCTCAGCCCGCCGCGTGGGACGAAGTCGGTCCAGGCCCCGGTGACGTATTCCGGCTTCAGCGTCTCGCGCTGCTCGCGCGCCAGGAGCGGCAGGTCGAGCCGGAGCCAGATGTCGGCGTCCAGCCCGTTCTCATGCGCCGCATGGTCGGTGATCGGGCCGCCGCGCGGCTGGCCCATATCGGCGATCAGGATCGGCGGCAGCCCGGCGGCCTCGGTCCTTCGGCCGAGATCCTCCAGCGTCGCGACCAGGTTCGGATGGCCCCAGTTGCGGTTGCGGCTGAGCCGGATGATCTGGTAGCCGGGGCCTTCCGGCGGCAGTTGCACCGCGCCGGCGATACAGCCGTTGGAATAGCTGCCGATCACCTGCGGCGGCCCCTGGGTGCCCAGCCGCACCTGGGCCCAGGCGGGGTCCTCCTCCACCGCGCCCGCCGGCGCCGCAGCCAACATCCAGGCGGCGGCCAGCGCCGCCCCGATCCGTATCCCGATCACGCAACCCTCCATGCCCCGACTCGCCCCGCCAGGATGCCCCTGCGGGCGGCGAGGGTGAAGTCTGTTGCGCAGATCCTTGCGGCCGCCTGCCCTTGCACCTTGCGGCGGCGGGGGCGGCGTCGCTACATGAGGTCTGGCCCAGGAACCGACGGACCGGACGATGCCCTCTCCCCACGACGCCACCCTCGACCTGCTGTCCGGCCTGATCGACAAGGCGCGGCGGGCCGGCGCCGACGCCGCCGACGCCGTGCTGTTCGACAGCACCTCGATCTCGATCAGCCACCGGCTCGGCCAGCTCGAGCATGTCGAGCGCTCGGAAAGCGGCGACCTGGGCCTGCGCGTCTTCATCGGCAGGCGCATGGCGATCGTCTCCTCCTCCGACCGCCGCCCCGCCGCGCTGGACGAGATCGTCGAGCGCGCCGTCGCCATGGCGAAGGTGGTGCCGGAGGACCCCTATTGCGGCCTCGCCGACCCGTCCGAGCTGGCGACCGAGCTGCCGGAGCTCGACCTGGTCGACCCGGTCGAGCCGTCGACCGAGACCCTGGCGGAGCGCGCCCGGGCGGCCGAGGCGGCGGCGCTGGCCGTCGCCGGCGTGACCAATTCCGAGGGCGCCAGCGCCGGTTTCGGCCGCAGCATGGCGGCGATGGCGGCCAGCAACGGCTTCGCCCGCGTCACCGGCTCGACCGGCAGCAGCATCTCGGTCTCCGCCATCGCCGGCGAAGGCACGGCGATGGAGACCGACTACGACCACACCAGCGCCGTCCACGCCGGGGACCTGCAGGCGGCGGAGGCGGTCGGACGCAGCGCCGGCGAGCGCGCCGTGGCCCGGCTGGGCGCGCGCAAGGCGTCGACCGCGCGGGTGCCGGTGGTGTTCGACCCGCGGGTGTCGCGCACCCTGCTGGGCCATCTGGTCGGCGCCATCAACGGCGCCGCCATCGCCCGCGGCACCAGCTTCCTGAAGGAGAAGATGGGCGAGGCCGTGTTCGCCCCGGGCATCGAGGTGATCGACGACCCGCATATCCGCCGCGGCCTGCGCTCGCGCCCCTGCGACAGCGAGGGCGTGGCCAGCCGCCGCCGCGCCCTGATCGAGGACGGCCGCCTGACCACCTGGCTGCTCGACCTGCGTTCGGCCCGGCAGCTCGGCCTGGCCCCGACCGGCCATGCCGTGCGCGGCACCAGCGGCCCGCCCGGCGCCTCGCCCGCCAACCTGTACCTCGCCCCCGGCAGCGCCACGCCGGCCGAGCTGATGGCCGACATCCGGGACGGCTTCTACGTCACCGGGCTGATGGGGTCGTCGGTCAACGGCGTCACCGGCGACTACAGCCGCGGCGCGCACGGCTTCTGGATCGAGCGCGGCCGCATCGCCCATCCGGTCAACGAGGTCACCATCGCCGGCAACCTGAAGGACATGTACCGCGCCCTGGTGCCGGCCAACGACCTGGTGCTGCGCTACGGCATGGACGCGCCGACGGTACGGATCGACGGCATGACCGTGGCCGGGCGGTAGGACCGCAAGGCCGGCAAGATCGAGACAGCCGCCGGAAATTCCGTTCCGGCGGGGCGATCGTTTGCTGCGTTCTTTGCCGAGGCGCGGAAACGCACTCGAATCGCGGAGAATTTTCCCCGATCTTGAGCCGTTCCCGATCCAAGGCGGCCGCAGGACCGCGATTTCGACGGTCGGGAGCGCATCGTCGGGGGACAGCATTTCATGACGGTCTTCGCGGGGCTCGACGGCGGCAGGCCGCCGGATCCGATCATCCCCATCTAGTCCGATCCACCGTGTCGGCGGCCGCTTCGCGCTTTCGCGCGGCCGCCGCGCCCGCCCTCCCTCGTCCGCAACCGGGGGAGGGCGGGTCCCCACCGCCCCGGGACGGGCAAGACGCGATCCGGCCGCTTCAGAAAAGATTCATATTCCACCGCAACAGGGGCCGAACAGCCGGCGACAGATCGGCAATGCGGAAGCACTCGTGACCGTTTTATTAAGTTTTGCACCTGCGAGATGACAGACGACATCAATATGTTGTTTGCCGATGGCGTCTCGGTTATACGGACGGTATATGACCGCCGAAGGACCGATGCCCATGGATCAGGTGACGCGCTATCGCACCATCTGGATCTCGGACGTCCATCTCGGCACCCGGGCCTGCAACGCCACCCTCCTCCTCGACTTCCTGAAGCACACCGACTCCGACACGCTGTACCTGGTCGGCGACATCGTCGACGGCTGGCGGCTGAAGAAGAGCTGGTACTGGCCGCAGCCGCACAACGACGTGATCCAGAAGCTGCTGCGCAAGGCCCGCAAGGGCACCCGCGTGCTGTACATCCCCGGCAACCACGACGAGGCCGCCCGGCAGTTCGTCGGCCAGAACTTCGGCGATGTCGACGTCGCCGACGACTGCATCCACGAGACCGCGGACGGCCGCCGCTTCCTGGTCATCCATGGCGATCAGTTCGACGTCGTGGTGCGCTACGCCAAATGGCTGGCCCATGTCGGCGACAAGGCCTACGAGCTGTTGCTGCACACCAACACCGTCCTCAACCTGGTCCGCCGCCGTCTGGGCTTCTCCTACTGGTCGCTCTCGGCTTATATGAAGCAGCGGGCGAAGCGCGCGGTCGAATTCGTCGGCCGGTTCGAGCTCGCGCTGGTCGAGGAGGCCAGGCGGCGCGGCGTGGACGGAGTGATCTGCGGCCATATCCACACCGCCGAGCTGAAGGACATACAGGGCATGACCTATGTCAACGACGGCGACTGGGTGGAGAGCTGCACCGCGCTGGTGGAGCATCAGGACGGGCGGCTGGAGATCCTGCACTGGGCGGACATCGTCGCGGCCCGCGACGCGGTGGCGCCGCAGCCGGACCTGAAGCCGCAGCGCGCCGCTTGATCCGGGATCGGATATAGTCTCCGTGGACATGGCAGTGACGGAGCCGGCGGCCGGCTGATGCGGATCCTGATTGTCAGCGACGCCTGGCTGCCCCAGGTCAACGGGGTGGTGCGCACCATCGAATCGACCCGCGACGAGCTGCGCCGCCGCGGCCATCTGGTCGAGGTGATCGGCCCGGACCGCTTCGCCTCGATCCCCTGCCCGACCTACCCCGAGATCCGCCTGGCGATCGGCCAGAGCCGGCGCATGGCCCGGCTGATCGACGAGTTCGATCCCGACGCCATCCACATCTCGACCGAGGGGCCGCTGGGCTGGGCGGCGCGGCGCTACTGCATCCGCCGGCGCCTGTCCTTCACCACCTCGTTCCACACCCAGTTCCCGGAATACGTCCAGCTGCGCACCGGCATGCCGCTGGCGTCGACCTACGCCCTGCTGCGCCATTTTCACCGCGCCGCCAGCGCCGTGATGGTGGCGACCGACACGCTGGAGCGGAACCTCACCAGCCGCGGCTTCCGCCGCCTGGCGCGCTGGAGCCGCGGCGTCGACACCGACCGCTTCCGCCCGGCCCAGCGCGGCGCCCAGGGGACTAGGCATGAGCGGCCGCGCCACCTCTATGTCGGCCGGGTGGCGGTGGAGAAGAATCTCGACGCCTTCCTGTCGCTGCCCTTGGACGGCGAGAAGGTGGTGGTCGGCGGCGGCCCGTCCCTGCCCGCCTTCCAGGCCCGGTACCCGGAGGTCACCTTCACCGGGTCGAAGGAGGGCCAGGCGCTGGTCGACGCCTATGCCGATGCCGACGTCTTCGTCTTCCCCTCGCGCACCGACACTTTCGGCCTGGTGATGCTGGAGGCGCTGGCCTGCGGCGTGCCGGTCGCGGCCTATCCGGTGCAGGGCCCGGCCGACGTCATCGGCAATGCCCCGGTCGGCCGGCTGGACGAGGATCTCGGCCGCGCCATCCGCGAGGCTCTGAAGGTTCCATCGGAGGATTGCCGCAGTTTTGCGCTGCGCTATTCCTGGGAGGCATGTACAGATCAGTTCCTGACTCATCTGCACCCCTTCCGATGACCCTGCTCCCGACCGGATGATTTATGCGCTGTATCGCGGCCTGACCGACGCCGCCGGCCCCTTCGTGCCCCTGCTGCTGGCCCGGCGCACCGCCGCCGGCCGCGAGGACCCCGCCCGCCGCGGCGAGCGGCTGGGCCATGCCAGCATCCCGCGCCCCGCGGGCCCGCTGGTCTGGGTCCACGCCGCCAGCGTCGGCGAGGTGCTGTCGGTGCAGGTGCTGGTGCGCCGCCTGCTGGAGCGCGACCCGCGCCTGTCGGTCCTGGTCACCACCGGCACCGTGACCTCGGCCCGGCTGATCGCCGAGCGGCTGCCGGAGCGGGCGATGCACCAGTTCGCGCCGCTCGACCGCATGGCCTATGTCCGCCGCTTCCTCGACCATTGGCAGCCGAACCTGGCGATCTGGGTCGAATCCGAGATCTGGCCGAACATGCTGACCGAGACCGAGAAGCGCGGCCTGCCGATCGCCCTGGTCAACGCCCGGATGTCGGAAAGGTCGTTCCGCCGCTGGCGCCGGCTGCCGCGGCTGATCCGCCGGCTGCTCGGCATCTTCCGGGTGATCCTGCCCTGGGACGAGCGTTCGGCCCGGAACTTCCGCGCCCTCGGCGCCCGCGGCGTCGGCCAGGTCGGCAACCTGAAATTCTCCTCCGACCCGCCGGACGCCGATCTCGAGGCGTTGGCGGCGATGCGCGCCGCGATCGGCCGCCGCCCGGTCTGGCTGGCCGCCAGCACCCATGCGGGGGAGGAGGAGCAGATCGTCCAGGCGCACAAGGCGCTGGCGGCGAAGCGGCCCGGCCTCATCACCGTGCTGGCGCCGCGCCACCCCGACCGCGGCGGGGAGATCGCCGAGCTGGTCCAGGCCGCCGGCCTGCGCGCCTTGCGCCGCAGCCAGGCGAAGCTGCCCTGGTCCGACACCGACGTGCTGGTCGCCGACACGATCGGCGAGATGGGGATCTGGCTGCGCGTCTGCCCGGTCGCCTTCATCGGCGGCTCGCTGGTGCCGTTCGGCGGCCACAACCCGATCGAGGCGGCGCAGCTCGGCGCCGCTTTGGTCTACGGCCCGCACATGACCAACTTCCCGGACATCACCGCCCAGCTCGGCCAGGCCCGCGGCGCCATGCCGGTGGCCGATGCCGCGGCCCTGACCGCCGCGGTCGGCCGCCTGCTGGACGACCCGGTGGAGCGCCGCCGCATGGCCCGCGCCGCCGGCGCCGTGGCCCAGCGCAACCGCGGCGTGGTCTCCACCGTGATGGCGACGCTGGAGCCGCTGATCACGCCGATCCTGGCATGAGATCGGTTATGGCCTTTTTTGAGTCCCCCCTCCCCTTGCGGGAGGGGGGTAGGGGGAGGGGGTTC